>JASLFJ010000028.1 GCA_030150665.1 Enterococcaceae bacterium | reverse complement strand
ATCCTTTTTTAATTAATTCTAGTAATTCTAACTTACGCTCATAAAGTAATAGAGTACGTTCGACTTTTCTTAAAAGTGAACTAATTTTCTTTTTCTCATATATATTTTTAGGAAGATATAATGATATACTCATAAATTCTTTATAACTTATGTTAAGTAATCCATCCATTCGTGCTCCAGATGTTACTAACTTTGCAAGTTCTCTATCAGGATACTTAGTTGCAAAAATATGCTCTACAAAGTTTGGATCTTCAGATACTTTAAAGCTATGATACACTCGTGGAACAAGCGCTTCTTCATAATCATTTAACATATAAACAACACCATATTTTGCTAATTTAGAATTACCATGATTATAGGATAATTCTCCTCTTCTTAAAAGCGTATAGTTTTTTTGTTCTTTTCCTGCTATTTTCTGTGAAAAACGATCTTTTTGATCCATCCAGCCATGAGCAGCTGATATTGTTAATACAGGAAGATCCATTCTCCCATCATTTCCTGCTACTCTTTCTGATATTTCTTTTAACCTACGTCTTTCCCAAGCGTCATTGAATTCTTTAAATCGAATCATTGGTTTCATATTGATCCTCCTAAAATGTTTGTATATCTTGTTTCATTAATATAATATTTAATTAAATAATAAATGACAACGAGGTGTATTTTTATGAATAATAATATAGAACAGCTAAAAGAATATTTCCCCTTACTGCTACCTTTAATCATTTTACAGTTTGCTTTAGCAATTACAGCACTCATTCACGTATTAAAACATCCTAATTATAAATTTGGTAATAAAGTTATGTGGATTCTCATTGTCCTATTTATTCAATTTATTGGCCCTATTGTTTATTTCGCATTTGGTAAAGGAGAAGATACATGAGATCAATACTCACCATCAACAATGTATCCAAACAATTTAATCAACAACTAATATTAGATCATATTTCATTAACTGTTAAACCTAATACTATTTTAGGATTTATTGGTAAAAATGGGGCAGGTAAAACAACAACAATGAAATTGATCTTAGGTTTATTAAAACCTGATTCTGGAACTCTATCAGTATGTGGACAACCGGTTATATATGGCCATACTAAGACAAATCAGTATATAGGATATTTACCTGATGTACCTGAATTTTATGGTTATATGACTCCTTTTGAATATTTAAAACTTTGCGGGGAACTCACACATGTAGATCCATCATCATTAAAAAAAAGAATTTTATATTTATTAGAGCTTGTAGAACTGAATAAACATAAAAAAATTCATTCTTTTTCTAGAGGTATGAAACAACGTTTAGGGATTGCTCAAGCACTCATTCATCAGCCTAAACTTTTAATTTGTGATGAGCCTACATCAGCTTTAGATCCTCCTGGAAGAGCACAAATTTTAAATATATTATCTTCAATAAAACAAGAAACAACTATTATATTTTCAACACATATTTTATCAGATGTTGAAGCTATTTGTGATGAAATTGCAATATTAGATCAACATAAAATTATATATCAAGGTCCTTTAGAAGATATATTAAAACATCATCAACAACCGGGCCTATCCATTACATTTTCCAATATTCAAGAACTCACGATTTTTCAAACAGCATTACATCGATTTGATTTATCTATTCATACCCAAACAAAAAATAATGAACTCATCATTGATTATCTTGATCCCACCTATGAAAAGACATACCACGGTATAATCTTTAATTTGCTCCAACAATTAAACATAATCCCCTTAACGTTTCATCAGCATCAAAGCTCACTTGAAGATATCTTCATGGAGGTCACCTTATGAATAACTATCTGATTTTCTTAAAAAAAGAACTCTTTGAGTCCTTAAAAACCTATAAATTCATGATGATCATAATGATCTTTCTCATTGTAGGAATCCTCAGCCCTTTATCTGCAAAATTTTTACCAGAAATTTTGTCCTCTGTGATTCCAGAGTTTTCAAATATCAAGCTACCCCAACCTACTTCCTTAGATTCATGGCAACAATTTTTTAAAAATATCACACAACTTGGTTTAGTGGCACTGATCTTAATATTTCATAATACACTCCATCAAGAAATTTCAAAAGGAACACTGATTAACTTACTTTCTAAAGGGTTGTCTCGAACATCTGTGATATGGGCAAAATATACGTTACTGATTCTAATTTGGACACTAAGTTTTTTAGCTGCAGTTACTTTAACACTCTATTATAATTATTATTTATTTCCCTCCCAATTGCTTACTCATCTACCCTTTGCATTATTTAATTTATGGTTATTTGGATGTTATTGGCTCAGTTTGATTCTTTTAGGCAGCTTATTTAGTAAAAAAAGTAATAACCCCTTACTTTTTTTAGCAATCATACTACTATTTTTATTCATATTGAGTCTATTTCAAGATCTGCACCGTTTTACTCCACTTTATTTATCTTCAGAACCTTTAAATCTACTCACAGGTGAGCTAAACCCACATCAATGCTATCAATCACTTATTAGTACTTGCTCGCTTATTTTTATCAATTTAATGATCAGTCAACAGCTCTTTAAATATACACGTATTTAATTTACTCATTATAAAAACCACTTAATCTCAACAAGATTAAGTGGTTTTTATTGAATCTTTAGAGACAAAAACTAATCGATTTCTTGCACGAGATACTGATACATAGCTTAGCTCTTTACTGTCTGGAAGATCAAACAAAAATACCGAATCAAATTCTAGACCTTTTGCAGAATGAACGGTACCCATATAGTATCCTGTTGTTGTTTCTTGATCATAATCTTTAATATCTTGTAAACTGATTTGTGCTTCTTCTACTAATTTTCTGAAACGAGTTTAAATCTTTTTTATTGGTAAACACATAAGCAACATTATCATGATCTTTAACATGAAAATCAAGAACTTCTTCTTCACTTGCGATAAACGTATTATTTGTAATGTAATCTCCATTTAACAAATCTTCTTTTTTAATCTTATTTTTTTAATACTCCTTCTGCAATTTTATGAATGTTAGGATGATTTCTTAAATTCGTTTCTAAGTTAATCGCATTTCCTCGGAAATTTAAATCCTCATCAATCGCTTTAGCGGTAAAGTCGCCTTTATAAATTTTTTGTGCTTCATCAAAAACAATATAAAATTTAGATACAGGATCCTTACTTTTTAACTGATAAATAAATTTAATAGAAGAAATACTTAAATCTTGTGCTTCATCAATCGCGACAATATCATAAGTCGGTAAATCCTGGATCGTTGATAACCGACTAAAAATATAATCAAATTTATCTTGATAACGATTACTTCTTAATAACTCAATAGGCATGCTTATATCATAGTGTTTTGCTAAGTCCCAAATATAGCGATCAAAATTAATAATAGTTAATGCTTCTATATTTTCTTTAATTTGATCTGAGATATAAGGAGATGTTTTCATTTGTTCTACAATATTTTTTAAATAATTCATTAATGACTTATTATACGTTAATAAAATCGCACGTTTCTTCGTATCAAATAGTTGTACTTGAGATGGATCACGGTCATCAATGGCTTTTAAGCACTTCATCAATAAAACTAATGATTTTCCTGAACCTGCTAATCCATTAATCTTATAAACATCATTAGGAGCATTCATGGCTTGCAATTGTTTTTTTGTTGCCATACCTTTACCGTGTAATACTTGATAAATCCAATCAACTTCACTTACAACCTTTTCTTTTAAGGATTGTGTTAACCGGTAATAAGTAACTTGTTTTTGGTCTAATTGTTTACGTTCTTGATCTAATTTTTGTATTTTTATCTTATTATCGGGATCATTTAATTGAGATAAAAAGCTTTCAGTTTCAT
>JASLFJ010000104.1 GCA_030150665.1 Enterococcaceae bacterium | reverse complement strand
ACTACAAAAGGGACTTGATATTGATAAGCAACTTGACCAATCGCTGTAGCTTCCATTTCATTGGCTAAAGCTTCTGGAAAATGCTCTAGAATGCGTGCAACATGGTGTTGATCATGAACAAATTGATCTCCAGAGACAATTAAACCCACATGTGCATCATTAAAATGTTGTTTTGCTGTAACATAAGCAACATCTACTAATTTATGATCTGCCTGGTAATCTTTTGGCATTCCTGCCATCTGACCATATGCATATCCAAAAGCCGTGACATCTACATCATGATAAGATACCCGCTCAGAAATAATAATATCTTCAATATGAAGTCCTTCTCCAATGCCTCCTGCAGATCCTGTATTAATCAAACAATCGACATGATACTGTTGAATTAATAGTGTTGCAATCATGGCAGCTGATACTTTGCCAATGCCTGACTGAACGACAATCACATGATGATTTCCTAATTGTCCTGAATAAAACTGTCGCCCTGCTTGTTCCCAGATCTTTAGCTCTTTTAACTGATGTTGAAACCATGCAACTTCTTGTGGCATTGCGCCAATAATTCCAATATTCATAAATAGCCTTCTTTCTTTTTAACCTTTACCATGTAAAAACCAGATAAATAAGTCCTAATAAAAGCAAACATAATACAATAATAATCACATTTAAACGTTTATTCCACATACTATGTTTTTGCGATTGCTGCGTTCGTTTTTCTTCTTTTTTTTGATCATGATGTAATGCTTTTCTTGTCACTAATGGCTCTTTTTCCATAATAAACAACAGCTCCTCAATTTACAACTGGTGCATTAACATCAAACGCTGGACTGCACAAACTGTTTTGCCATCTAAAATCTCTTCATTTAAAATTGCTTGCCAAACACGTCGTATCTCCCAGCACTCTACCGATAAAAACTCATCTTCATCTGGAACAAGACGATCTTTAGGCTGCGTTAAATCAGTCGCATAAAACAAATCAATGCGCTCATTAGAATATCCAGGTGCAACATATAACGCACCTAAAGGCTCCCAACACTGTGCTTGATATCCTGTTTCTTCTTCTAATTCTCTTTGTGCTACTTCTAATGGTTGATGAACTTCTAACGGTTCAATTTTACCCGCAGGTATTTCTAATGTTTCTTGTTCTAATGCTTTACGGTACTGTCTAACTAAAAGCATTGTATCTGGTGTAGGACTTGCTAAAACTCCGACCGCACCTGGGTGAAAAATAAGCTCTCGTTCACTTGTTAACCCATTAGGTAGCAGTACTTCATCTTTAACAAGATGAACAACACGACCTTTATAAATTTCTGTACGCTTCACTGTTTTTTCTTCAAAACTCATCAATATATCCCTTTCTTACTGCTTCTTAATGTTCATCATACAATGCTATCTTTTATTTTTCAACTGTCGTCTATCTTTCTAAATTCTTTAAACTCCATCGTAAGACGGATGAGTTATTGTGCATTTTTATGGTACACTAAAATAGAGGTGATTCATTATGTTCTTTAAAAAAACACCATCCCAAAAAAAAATACCTCCTTTAACAAAAGAAAAAAAACAACACTATTTAAATCAAGGTTTAACAAAACAAGATATTAAATTTTTTAGAACTTTAATGGCTGGAGTTAAAGAAGATATTTTATTACTAGAACATTATACAAATCAGTATCCTAAAATCAACAATATATTAATGAGATATCATACACTTTCTTTAAGTAAAGAAGTCTTTACAACATTAGTCACACATCCTCAACGACTACATATTGCTGATCAATGGCTTTATCAAGAGCTACCATCATTAATCCAACATATCACGATATATGATGAGCTCCAACAACTGCCTATCAAACACAAAACACATTTTGAAGCAATTAATCAGCACACTCAAGAAATTGAAACGATTTGCCGTTTGATGCAAAAAACAAGCTATGATATTTTAACCCCAAAAACATTAAAGGAGGAAACCTATAATGACACAAAAACAACAAAATATTGCTGATACTTCTCTTGATGAACTCTTGCAACTAACACCCCTTGAAGAAGATCCTGCATTATCTACAGAACAAACGATCCACCAATTATCAGAAGAAGATCAAGAACGTGTTCGAGCACTCACTCAACACATTAATCCTTACGAGCCTCAATCAGCGCTGAATTACGGATTTCAAGCTCAAGAAAAACTCCATGAATTTTCTAATCAACTGCTACAACAAGTACCCAATTATGATACAGGTGAAGTTGGTGAGACGATTAAACAGCTGATGGTGCAATTAAATACGACTTCTCCTGAAGAACTTGTTCCTGAATCTTCAAGTCTTTTTCAACGCATGTTTTCTAAAATGAAACGATCCTCTTATGAGATGACAGCTAAATATCAAAAAATTGGTGTTCAAATTGATCAAATAGCACAACAATTAGCAAAGTCACAACAACAATTATTCGATGATTATCAACAATTAGAACAACTCTATGAACAAAACAAACGCTATTTTGAGGCACTAAACCTTTATATTATTGCAGGAGAACAAAAACAGCTAGAATTAGATACACAGATCATTCCACAAAAACTCAAAGAAGCTCAAGAATCACAAGATCCTTTACTGATTCAAGAAGTAGATGACTTAAGACAATTTAGCGAGCGTCTTCATAAACGCATCCATGACTTAAAACTAGCTCGCCAAATTACAATTCAACAAGCACCACAAATTAGAATTATGCAAAATACACAACAGGCTCTAGCAGAAAAGATTCAAACCTCTATTCATACTTCTATTCCCCTTTGGAAAAATCAAGTTGTAATTGCCTTAACACTGCTTCGTCAAAAAGAAGCCTTAACATTACAAAAAAACGTAACTGATACTACAAATCAACTACTAAAACAAAATGCATCGATGTTAAAACAATCGGCTATTGAAGGTGCTAAAGAAAGTGAACGCGGTATTGTCGACTTAGAAACACTAGCATTTACACAAAATGAACTCTTAGAAACACTTCAAGAAACATTAGCCATTCAAACAACAGGACGTGAAAAACGTGTAGCCATTGAACAAGAATTATTCAATATGGAACAAGAATTACATAAACAGCTACTAGAAGCTACCGCCTCTTCTAAACAATATAAAAATTAACATAAAAAAACGATGACTGAAATAGTCATCGTTTTTTTATTCACTAATTTTTAACCCCATAAAAAGCAACGCCTTCATATTTCCAACCTGCATCTACTAATGAATCTACTTCATATGTATTTAATGTAAAGTGATGAGATCCTGGACCTTTTGCTTTTGGATTAAATAATCGGTACACAGGCATACCAAAACCATTAGAATGAAAAGCAACGCCTTCTTGTTTCCATCCTTTTTTCGCAGTAAGTTCATACTCTACTTTATTCATAGTATAAAAATGCTCTCCTGTATTCGGATTATAAAGACGATATACAGCTTGTCCTTCTAGTGGAGACTTCCAAGCAACCCCTTCAGCATACCAACCTACTTGAATAAGATGATTATATTCATATCGGTTTAAAGTATATAAATGCTCTCCAGAATTTGCATTATACGCTCGGTATACTTTAACAAATCCTGAATCAGGCTCATCATCAAACCAACCACTGTAATCCATACTAATATCAAAACGTTTATTAGGAATTTCAGGAAATACAAATTCACTGCTCCACTGCCATGCTGCATTATTTGTATATAATAAATTTTCTTTATTTGGATTATTCACATAATGAGCAACCCATAAAGAATCTGGTTTTAATGTTGTAGGATTTAAAACACCTGTTGTAAACCAATTCGCAAAACTATAATGAACAACACGATTAAATCCAAAATGATCAATTAAGCGTAGTGCAAAATAAAGAGAATTTTCAGTAGCAAATCCATTGTTCATTACAGGATTTTCTGCATCATTAACCATTAATGTATTTGTATCTAGTCCCATAGAAAAAGCTGTTTTCGCAAAAAAGTCGGCTTCGGCTTCAGCCTGTGCTTTTGTTGTAAACCAACTATAGTGATACGCACTCACATTCATTCCAGCAGCAATCGCATTGCTGATCTGCATTTTTGCATAAGGATTAATATAAGTAGTTCCTTCTGTTAATTTAACACAAACGCCATGAACACCGTACTTTTGCATTGCTTTAAAATCTTCTACAGAAAGCGCACCATTGTGAGAGGAAATATCAATAAAATCTGCAGCTGGACGATTCGGCTCTCCAGCAAAAATAACTGAACGGGGTATTTTCTCTTGTATCAACATCTCTGCACTGGATCCTAGATCATGTTGTGACGTTTCATCAATCACTGGTGTAGGAACTTCAACTTCATCTGGAGGAATCGTAATTTCTATCTTCTCTCCTTGATACTCCACAACCTCTGTAGCTGCCTGTCCTACTTGAGGTAACAATAATCCTAGACCTAATAATACTCCTAACATTATTTTATTTTTTTTCATAAATTCCCTCACACTTTCTTTTCATAATTATCAAATATCCAATACATATACTTACAGTTTATCATATCTAAAAAACAAAACAAAATAGATTACATAACTATGATTAAATTAAATAATGATTAAAATGAACTAAAAAATACACAAAATTCATCATCATCAGTAAAAAAATCCATAGTGCCGTTAGTGAGGTAACCAGTATATCTGAATTCATACGTTGCGTTTTCTGTCTATTTTTTTGCCATTCATAAATATAAATCACAATTCCATAAGATAAGATAGGCACCGCAAATAAATAATATCTACTTTGAAATCCACCTAAATATCCATTCATATAAAATCCATAAATCGCATTTTTTATTTGTAAAAACCATTCAATACAAAGAACTAAAGTGACTGATCTCATTACCATTGATAGTTTATGACTCGTCATTTTTGGACGCCACCAGAAAAAGGGGACCACTAACACTAATATCATCGGTAATCGTGTAATACTATACCAAGAACTTTGTTTCAGTACCGCATGCTCATTAGAAAGTCCTGTCCAACTACTAAAAAAATGACTCATAAAATAATTTAAATACTGAAAAATAGAATAAGAAATACGCTGTCCAATAGGTCGATAAAACACTGAATGGTAAAATCCTTCAGGATCTAGTGCTTCATAAGACCCTTGAATCATCCCATTTTTCATGTATGTCAAAATAAAGTAAAGAACCGTTAATCCATAAATCGGCATCATATACCAAAAACTAGGATGTTTGAATAACTGTTTTAGATGATATCGCCTATGATAAATCATCAGAAAAACAATCGAAGTCAGCACAACAAAAATTCCTGCTGTCATTTTCACAAGCACACTACTACATATACCTAGGGCAATCAGTAAAAACGTAACTAAATTATATTTTTGTTGACTCACTCTTAAAAGACCTATAAAAAATAATAAAACTGTTAAAATAGTTAACCCGTCATTGCCAATACTGATTAAACTATATAAAAACATCGGAATATTTAAAATAATCGTAACACCTAATAACTGCCATAGTGGTTTTTTAGGTAAATATCGATAACATATATAAAAAATAAAGAGTAACGTAATAATAAATAAACTCCACTGAATTTTTAAAAATCGCTCGGATCGAATGAAAACTTCTCCAGATGCTAACACAGGATTTTGAAGAAGCACTGCCATTAATTTGTAATAAAGCATAGGATGGCCTAAGTAATTCGTCGTATTTGGTGATGCCGTCCAAATATGCGTGGTTGAATCTAACATTCCTAAAGGAATCTTAGAAAATTCAGGAATCCAAAGCCTAGTATATTTTGAAAAATAAGCAATATAAGAAATATGAGCCGCCTCATCTGGCATGCCACGAACAAAATGTCGATAAAAATATCCCTGAGCAATACTTATCGTTAGTGCTAAACTATACAGTATTCCATAATAGACTCTAGAATTTGATCTTTTCTCATGCACCCAAAAACTAAAAATCACAAAAAGATACCCTAACCAGATACATATTATTGCAACACTCCGATAAGGAAATACGGCATAGCAGACTTCATAAATGATCGTTTTAGCTATTTCCTCATCTAATCCTTGTCGTTTCAATATATTCTGATCTGAAGCACCAATAAACACATAAGATCCCTCTCCAGAGATCGTTGTTAACCGTAAAATATAATCTCCTGGAGCTAATTTTGCGTGAGAAAAGTAAAGATGCGTATAAGGATCATCTGCATCATATTCTAGATCTTTTCGTTCTAAAATTTGTGTTTCTAAAACTTTTTGGTTTAAAGAAAGTAACTCGACTAAAATTACAGTATTTTCTGCAGGTAATTCTTGTGGATAATTCGCTTCTAAACGCAAATCAATGCCATTCATATTTTGATGATTGACATGAATGATTTGTTCATAATCTTCTGTTAATGGTAACCACTCTACTTGTGTCGGACTTAAAGTCAAAGATGATCCTTGCTCAGGTACACTCAGTGGTGGTTTTTCCATAATCGTAATACTAACTAAAATAAGACTTACCAAAAGAACAACATGAGCAATATAATAACCAAAATGCCACCGGATATACTTTTGCCACAAAAAATATCCTAAATAAATAAAGTAACTTACAATAATAAACACATAGATGACATCTTTTACTGGGCTTTGTTTGCTCATCTTATCTTTTAACTCTTTTACAAAAGATTCTGAAAAAATATACGTATCATATAACGCATCACTGTTTGGATTAGGCCCTTTACTGCTTTTTTTTCCCATCACAATGCGATGATCTTCAATCAGTTGGTCAAAGGAATATTGCGCTAAAATTCGTTTATGATACGGGGTAATTTGACTATATAAAGCAAGATGTTGAAGATGATGATCTTCTGATTTAGGAATATATAATTTAGCTTGACTTAAAGTTGCTCCTTCTGAGTCTAACAAAAATTCATTTTCTTGATCTGTTGCATAACTCGTTAAGACGCGTTGTTCTTGTTGACCGTCTAAACTAGGGGCTTGAAAACTTAAATAAACTTGACTTCCATTTGCAATCTCATCATAAACTAAAAGAATACCAGGATTTAAGGGAATCATTTTTGCTTGCCAAATCCAAAACATAAAAATCACCCAGAGACCTGTAATCCATCCTAATTTTTTTTTCATCGTCCTTATTCCTTTATTTATTTTCTTATGCATACCTATAGAAAAAAGATAGAGCGGTCTCCTCTCTATCTTTCAAGTTTTTCATTTTGAACTACCACTAGGCTAAAGCCGTAGTGGATTCCTAAGTACAGAGTTCTACCGAACTCTAATGGATTAGGCGATCCCCGTAGTTCCTACGGTTAGAAGCCTTATGGCTTCATTTTTAAGATTTAAACTTGCGTTAATATCTCGGTCATGATGGGT
>JASLFJ010000087.1 GCA_030150665.1 Enterococcaceae bacterium | reverse complement strand
ACAAAAGTGGCTCGCAAAAGATCGTGTGTTGGGATTGAAACTCGGGACACATGAATCGGAGTTCTTTGCCCAACAAAAAAAGGAAAAAGCACAATTGGAAGAAGAAACCGCACGAAAAAATGTATTAGATGACCTCTCTAGAAGATTTACTTAAATCTAGTAAACCCCATAAAAAACACCCCTAATTTTTCTTAGGGGTGTTTTTTATGGGATTTTGTATAGAAATTTAAATCAATCGCTACTAAATTATAAAAAATGTTTTTCTAATAAATCATAGTAATTATATACAAATGGACGTTTATCTTTATGAGTATTTTTCTGTAATTCAATATGAGCTAACTTTTCTTTCAAAGCATGATCGTTGTACTTGTCTTTAGTCCAATAATTATTTTTGTGTTCTAATTCTTTTAAAAGTTCTTCAAAAGTAATTACTGATGAATTTTCTATATACTTTTTAGCTTTAATATTTTTTGTTGTTACTGGAACGATATTATTATTTTCTAATGTTTTAAGAGTTCTATTTGATATTGTTTCATCAAGAGTTGCTAAGAATATTTCTGAGGCTCCTGTTCTATCTTTTTCTTCAACAACTTCTGCCCACCGCTCTCTTAAAGTTGTTTTACAACTTATTAATGTAACTTGACGTTTTTGAATATCATATTCAGCAACTCCAGGAGATACTAAGTCGACCGCCTTCCCCAAATTATGGGATTCAAATATTCCTGAAGCTAAAGAACCTTGACTATCTATTGAAATTCTAGATCCCATTACAATTAATTCGACTATCGCTTCAAATTCAGTCCCCGCCCGACTACGTCTACTTTGAGTATTTGACAAAGATAGTTCATAAAAATGAGGGGTACTTGCATCTATAAATTTATAAATTGCTTGTTTATTATTTAAATTATCATAAGTACCTGCATCGGCTAGATATTTATACATATCTGCACTAAAAATTTTTTCAGCTATCAGAAAATTTTCCCAAGACTTTTCTCTTAATTTTGTAACTATTTCACTAGCATTATTAATAAAAAAATCTGAGTTTTTTTCATCATATTTTAGGTCTATAAAGGAATTGTAGGCTAAATCATAAGGTTTAATAAATTTCTCATTTCTTTTTTTTCTATAATAACTTTGAAATTCTTGTAGCATCATAATAGTTTATTCTCCTTGATTATTTTCATCTTTGTGATAAAGTGTTTCATTGAGGACTTTTAGTCCTGTTTTTAACACTTAATAACAAAGGATGATTATACATGTATAATATTAACACTTTAACAAAAGAAAAAGATATTGGCGAGTTAATAAAAGAAAAAAGGCTTAGATTAAATATGACACAAAAGGAACTCGCTGATTCCATTGGATTACCTAAATATGGCGATAGAACAATTAGACGTTGGGAGAATGGCGAATCAAAACCTTCCAATCTTGAATTGTTTGCTATTATTGATTTCCCCGAGACTGCAACATTTAAAAATATAGATGAGGCTGACTATACAATGGTTGACTTGTTTGCAGGTATCGGAGGAACTAGATTAGGATTTCATCAAACTAACAGAGTAAAAAGTGTTTTCTCAAGTGAAATTGATAAATTCGCAGTTAAAACTTATAAAGCAAATTATGGTGAGACTCCAGATGGAGATATTACTCAAATTAATGAGAAAGATGTTCCTGATCATAATATATTAGTAGCAGGATTTCCTTGCCAAGCTTTTTCTCAAGCAGGGAAAAAATTAGGATTTGAAGATACTAGGGGAACTCTTTTCTTCGATGTTGCACGTATCCTTAAAGAAAAAAGACCTGAAGCATTTCTTTTAGAGAATGTAAAAAATTTACGTACCCATGATAAAGGAAGAACTTTTAAAACTATTACTGACACTTTAGAAGATCTTAACTATGAGGTTTATACTATGCTATATAAAGCTAGAGATTTTGGAGCACCACAAAATCGTGAAAGAATTTATATTGTAGGTTTTAATAGAGATAAAGTGAAAAATTACGATGATTTTGAAAAACCTCTTCCTACACATCAAGACAATGAAACTAAAGTAGGAGATATTCTAGAAGATGATGTTAACGATAAATATACAATTTCTGATAAATTATGGGAAGGCCATAAACGACGTAAAAAAGAACATCAAGAAAAAGGGAACGGGTTTGGTTATACTCTATTTAATAAATACAGTCCGTATACCAATACTTTGTCTGCAAGATATTACAAAGATGGCAGTGAAATTTTAATTGAACAAAAAAATAAAAACCCTCGAAAAATAACGCCAAGAGAAGCTGCAAGACTACAAGGTTTTCCTGAAAAATTTGTTATCCCAGTAAGTGATACGCAGGCATATAAACAATTTGGAAATTCAGTCTGTGTTTATGCGATAAAAGCCATCGCTGATAATATACTTGCTGTTTTAGACAAAAACAATAATATACAAAAATCCAATAAATAACTTAAATGTAGTTGTTTATTGGTTGAGGAGATTAAGTTTTAACAAACAATGAATACAACTTGTTAAATAAGATTGAAACACATATTTGTTTTTTCCCATGAAATTTAATAATTTTGATCCAAACGATATAAAAAAACCTCCTTAACTAATAAGGAGGTTTTTTATATTATTTTTTTAAAAGATATTATTTTTATTTCACAAAGTTATTAAAATGAAAAAGGCGTAACGTCAACGTTTATTTTTTGCTTTAAGCTATACCATTTATAATTCACAATCTTTTGCCTGCAACGTCTTATGTAGCAAGCGACTTCGTTTAACAAAGATTATGGTAACT
>JASLFJ010000058.1 GCA_030150665.1 Enterococcaceae bacterium | reverse complement strand
CCAAAATTCTTGATGAGCTTTATCTAATAAAATTAAAATACGAGATGTTTGAGAATTAAAAGCAGAAGGACTTTCACGCACAACAGTACGAATTAGTGATAATAGTTCATCATTTGTTAATGAAACTTGGTTTCCTAATTGATAAATAGAACGTCGTTGTTTTAATAAATCAACAAAATTCATAAACTAACACCCTTTCTAGAGTAAATTAAAAATATCATAGCATTCCTTCTAACACTCCGTCAATGAATATGACTTATCTTAATACATCCTTAATTAATGACTAAAGATCTAAAAAAGATATATAACTCATAAATTAATTAAAATGCGGATTACATGCTTTTTCTCGACCAATTGTTGTTGTTGGACCGTGTCCTGGATACACTTGATACTCATCAGGTAATACAAATAAATATTGTTTAATCCCATCTAAAAGCTCATAATAATTGCCAGTCGGTAAATCACTTCGCCCGACACTATCTTTAAACAGCGCATCTCCACATACGACAAACCCATCAAAAATAAGGCTCACACTTCCCCAAGAATGACCTGGTGTTGGAACAACACGAAACTGAATCCCACCTAAATCATACGCTTTAAATTCCCACTCACATTCAGCAGGTTGTACAATAATATCTTCAATATCATTATGACGCCATAAACCTGATAAATTTTTCTCTGGATCTTGTAACCAACTTTGTTCTTTTTCATGAACATAGACAGGAATATTATAATGCTTACGAAGTGGCTCTACAGCACCAATATGATCATAATGCGTATGTGTGAGTAAAATCGCCAGTGGTTTTTTCTTTGTAGCATCAATTGCTTTTATTAATTTTTCAGCTTCATCTCCTGGATCTACAATCAATAAAACTTCGTCATTATAAATTAAATAACAATTTTCTTCGAGTGCTCCTGTTGGAATTTTATCTACAAATAACATTGTTTATCCTCCTTTAATGATTATTCATAAATTTCTGCAAGCATACAGCGAACAGATCCTCCTCCGTGATATTCAATGGTTTGAATATCTGTATGTTCAATAGGAACATATAATTCAATCAATTCCTTTTGTTCTTTAGTAAGTACGTGATAAGCAGAACGAGACATCATTAAAAAGTTTCCTTCTGCTCCTTCAAGTTCTAACGTATTTCCTAAAAAATGTTTAACTTGCTCAAGCGTAATACTAATCACTACTTTTCCTGCATTTTCTAAACTTGTTTTCACTAAATTTCTTTCTTCCTCATTTGTAATCGCTTCTAAACAAACAATTGCGATATGCTCGCCAATCCCCATCATGACATTTGTATGATAAATTCCTTCTCCATCTTGTTCTGCATAAAATGAAATCGGCGTATATCCAATATCTTGACAAAATTGTTGAAATAACTCTTCAGAAGCTCTCGGTGAACGACATGAATAAGCAATTTTATTTTTGCGGTCTAAAACCATAGCACCTGTTCCTTCTAAATAAACACCTACACGGCGATTTAGGGTATAATCAATCGTTCTAAAATAAGTATTTGAGTTATGTTTTTGATAAGCAATCTCTTGAACAGTATCTGAAAATTTAACAGCTTCTTGTTGTCTATTTTCTGCATACATCGGATAAATCACATAATATCCACCTTCATGAGTACTAAACCAATTATTAGGAAAAATACTATCAGGTGTACTAGGAGTTGGGGTATCTTGAATGACATGTACCGTAACCCCTTTTTTCTTTAATAAAGCAACAAAATTATCAAACTCTTGAAGTGCTTGTTGTTGCACAGAGACTGATTCTTTACCTGGATCATGTTGATAATCATTATTTCCAGCAGTTTCTGGGTTTGCATAAAAATTAACGGGGCGAATCATTACAACTTCATTAGTTACAGATTTCACACGATAACCTCTTTTCTAAACATTTTAATAAATTCAGTATAACAATCAAAAACTAGAAAGGCAAAAAAGAGCCTTTAACATCCTAAACTACAAGCTTTTAAACCTTCAATATCTCTTAATAAAATAAAATGATCCACAAAATCAATGAATCCAGATTCTTTTAATTCTTTAATCAATCGATATGTACTCGAAGCCCCACTAATACCACAAAAATTCGCAAGTTCCTCATAAGTAATATGCCAACGAATTAAGATACCTTCTTCTGTAACTTCTCCAAATTGTTGGCTCAACTCCAGTAAAATTAAAATCAAAATAGTTTTACGATTATTTAAAGATAACCATTTCATCTTTTTTAAAAAATAATCTAACTGAGTACGATAATAAATACGAATATACTCTAATAATGCATCATCTTGATAAACATGTTGCCAAAACTGTAAACGATCAATTTGATAAATCACTGCTTGATCAGAGACCACTTTTAAATTAAACGGGGCAGACACTTCAGCTTGATCTTCTTCCCGACATAATGAAACTAAAGAACAATGATTAATATACTTTAAATTAAATTCTCGTCCATCAAGAAAAGAACAACTTAATTTCAATACCCCTTCTTTTAAAATATAAATATATGGATTCATCAAACCTTCAAGATATAGATAATTATCTTTGCATCGACTAATTTCAACAAAAGGAAATGAAGAAAGTTTTGATATTAGTATATTAGATTCCATATAAATCCCTTCTTTATATATCATGATGACTTAAAAAGTATAGCTTAACATGAGTGAATAAAATACATACTACTTTTGAACTACCACTAGGCTAAAGCCGTAGTGGATTCCTAAGTACAGCGTTCTACCGAACTCTAATTGATTAGGCGATCCCCGTAGTTCCTACGGTTAGAAGCCTTATGGCTTCATTTTTAAGATTTAAACTTGCGTTAATATCTCGGTCATGATGGGTATGACAATGAGGACACTCCCATTCACGCAA
>JASLFJ010000050.1 GCA_030150665.1 Enterococcaceae bacterium | reverse complement strand
CTTATAAATTCCTGTTGTAAGCTCAGGCTTTATTTGAGATAGTAAATTAAAACTATTGGCAATAAACCACATACCTAAAGCTGTTAATATCCATGCAATAAGTACACCACCTGCTTCTGAATCAGAAGCCATATTTTGAGGTAAACTAAAAATTCCACCACCAACCATAGCACTAACAATTACACCAATCATTCCTAAAAGCCCGATACGATGTGCCGTATTCAGTTGTCCTTCTTCTTGTTGTTTCTCTTTCATGATATTAATCCTTTCTTATCTAGAACTTCACATTAAAATAGGCCAGAAATACTCGAATCAATCACATCGATATCTTCTGCAGCAGGTCGTTTTGGCAGTCCTGGCATTGTTAAAATATCTTGTGCGTATGCAACAATAAATCCTGCTCCAGCACAGACTCTTAATCCTTCAATCGGAAATACAAACTGATCTGCCGCACCAATATTATTTGCATCTGCTGAAAAAGAATAAGGCGTTTTAGCAACACATACAGGATAATTCGCCCACGGACTTTCTTCAATCATCGTACATAGCTGCTTCGCTTGAGATGACCATATAACCTCAGAGCCACGATAGACCTTTTTAACCAATTTTTCAATTTTTACAGATAACGGATCTGTAAGTTCATAAGCATATTTGATTTCATTAGGAAGTTCAATCAATGTCTTAACAGCTTCAGCAAGTTCTGCTCCTCCTAAACCCCCTTCTGCCCATACATTCGACAATACACAAGGAGTTTGACGCAAACGGCAGGCATTTTTGATGATCTCCCATTCCTCTTCTATATCTGTCGGAAAAACATTAATCGCAACCACAACGGATTGTCCAAACACTTGCTCTAGATTATCTAGATGACGCAATAAATTATCTAATCCACGAGTGAGTGCAAGTTTGGCCTGATCATCATGATCGGTTAAATGATCTAAATCCAGTCCTCCATGATATTTTAAGGCACGCACTGTTGCTACTAAAACAACCGCATCAGGCGCTAAAGATGGATCTCTTGATAAAATATCTAAATACTTTTCAGCACCTAAATCTGCACCAAAACCTGCTTCTGTAATCACATAATCTGCATGTTGTTGTGCTAATTTAGTAGCTACAACACTGTTACAGCCATGTGCAATATTTGCAAACGGTCCACCATGTACAAATGCAGGAGTATGCTCAATAGTTTGTACAAGATTAGGATAAAATGCATGATGTAGTAAAGCAAACATAGCACCTGTGGCTTGTAAATCATCTGCAGTTACAGGATTGCCTTCATAAGTATATGCAACAATAATGCGCCCTAATCTTTTCTTTAAATCCTCTTGATCTTTTGCGAGACAAAAAATAGCCATCACTTCAGAGGCAACCGTCAACTCAAAATAAGACTCATGAGGAATTCCATTTCTATGAGAACTTTTCAGCCCAGTTACAATATGTCTTAAACTGCGATCATTCATATCAATCACATGTCCCCAAACAATACGTTCAGGATCAATATTTAATGTATTTCCTTGAAATAAATGATTTTCAAGCATTGCCATCAATAAATTATGGGCTGAAGTAATCGCATGAAAATCGCCTGTAAAATGAAGATTAATATCTTCCATTGGCACAATTTGTGCTTTACCGCCACCAGCAGCACCGCCTTTTTTGCCAAAAACAGGTCCCATGGAAGGTTCTCTTAACGCGATTGCTACAGACTCTCCTTGTGCTTGTAAAGCATCTCCTAAACCAATCGTAGTTGTCGTCTTACCTTCTCCAGCAGGGGTCGGACTAATTGCAGTGACTAATACAGTATGTCCTTTTTTAGCTACTTCTTTTTTATCATTAACTATTTTTGCTTGGTAAGGTCCATACTGATACAGTTGATCTTTTGATATTCCTAATGTTTGTGCGACTTCTTCAATGGGCCATAACTGTGCTTGCTTTGCAATGTGTTCATCTGATAAATACATGATTCCTTCACTCCTTAATTTGACAAATGCTCATTAACTATTCGCATTATATTTTGATGTTGCTTTAAAGCATCAGATGGCCAAGATAAATAGCCATCATGATGCTCCCACTGCGTGTTAATTCCTTCTGATAGGCTTTGTTCATTAATTTTAATGGTTAAATAAGCACCTTCAATAACAGTATAAAATAAGCTACTCGCAATCCCTAAATCACTAATCAGCCATGGATTACTTTTTCCTAACAGTTCTTGAATATATTTTAAACCCTGATAAGCTGAAATACCCATATGATAAGCAACATCTCTTGCTTGCATGAGTGCATGATTGAGTTGATGTAGTCTTGTTTGATCAGTTTTTGGTAATTGATAGGCATCCATCACCTGTTGAAAAGCGACGATATCATCTTCAATACTTTGTTCAAAATAGATTTGTAATTGATTTGCTTGATAATGAATTTCTTTAAGTTCATCATCGGTTAATAGACTTTTAGGATGATTCAAACTTAATTCACTAATCATTTGAATCAGCGCTGCTCCTTGTGCACCACTAACGCCTAAGACTGCACCTCCTCCAGGTGTTGATGATTTTGATGCTAGTTGTTTTAAATAATCTTCGATGATCCTCACCCCTTAATATGTTTGTTATTATAACATAAAACAAGAAAAAAAGACGAAGTATACGGCTAGTTTACCGTATGTTTCGTCTTTTTATGATTCATTACCAACATGAGAAGCTTCTTCACTGGGTACTGTTTCTTGAGGTGCTGAAGTATCTGATGTTTCTAAAGATTCTGAAGGCACACTCGATTCTGAACTTAGCGTTGATTCTGTTGACGTCATTGTTTCAGAAGATGAGCTAGAAGAAGATGAATTATAAGAATTATTCGGTGGAGCCGGACCACTTGAAACCGTAATGGTCACATGATCTCCTTCTTTTATTTTTTGATTGGCCTTTGGATTTTGAGCAATCACATAACCATAATCTACAGTATTAGAATATTGATAGCTAACAAAAACAACTGCGCCTATATTTTCTAAGTACTGTGTTGCTTCTGATTCACTCCAACCAATCACTGATTTTACTTTATGTTCTAAGACACCTTTACTTTTGGTTAATAAAATTTTAACTTCTTCAACATCTACTTTTGTGCCACTTTTTGGAACTTGATCAATAATAGTGCCTTCTGCTTCGTCACTATCTTTTTCTTTAGTATCAATTTGTGATCGAGAAATACCTAGTGATGTTAGTATTTTCACTGCTTCATCATATGTTTTACCAACAAGATCTGGTATGGTCTCTGTCTCTGCACCTTCACTAATATATAAGGTAATCTCTGCTTTTTCCCGCACAGCTGTATTTGCACCTGGTCTTGTTTTAACAACATGTCCTGGTTCAATATTAGCATCATCAATCTCTCTGACTTCAGAAGCTACCGTTAAGTTTAATTCTGTTAATGTTTGTGTTGCTTCAGGTACGGTCATTCCTGAAACATCAGGAACGTGAATCGTTTTTGGTTTACTTAAAGCAAACGCTCCCCAAATAAGCACAAAAAATAAAACAATTGCGCCTAATACCCACCATCTTTTTTTCTTTTTCTGAGCTTTTACTTTCTGATCTTTAGCATTTTGATCATCTTCATGATGAGATATGGGTTGTTGCGCTGCTTCTGCGATATCTTCAGAATTTAACACACGCGTATCATAATGCATTGCTTGTGGAGTAAATTTAGGTTCATTAATCCGTTCAGGTGATAAAGAAGTGCTTAAATCACTTAGCATCGCTTCAACTGAAGGATAACGATCCATAGGTTCTTTAGCTGTAGCATGAAGGACTACATTTTCTAAAGATTGCGGTACGTTAGGATTTACATGACGCACTGATGGCAACTCTTCTTGAAAATGTTTAAGAGCAATTGATACTGCTGATTCCCCAGCAAAAGGAACGGTTCCGGTTAACAGTTCATATAAAATAATGCCTAAGGCATAAATATCTGACTGTGGAGTAGCCATCCCCCCCCGAGCTTGTTCAGGAGATAAATAATGAACGGAACCGAGTAATGTATTTGTCTGCGTTAATGAGGTTTCAGAAAGCGCAATTGCAATGCCAAAATCAGTGATTTTCACATTCCCAAAAGCATCCACTAAAATATTCTGTGGTTTTAAATCTCGATGAATAATCTGATGTTCATGGGCTAAAGCAATAGCTGATAAAATTTGTTCCATAATTTCAACAACACGGTGGTTTGTCATAGGATAATGTGTGTGAATATATTCTTTAAGATCCATCCCACGTACATATTCCATCACAATATATTGCATGCCATCTTCTTCACCGACATCATAAACACCTACAATATTAGGATGAACCAGTTCTGTTGCAGCAAGGGCTTCTCTTTGAAAGCGACGCTTTGCATTTTGATCCTCTCGAAAATCATAACGTAGTACTTTAACAGCAACACGACGATTTAAAATCAAATCATGAGCTAAATAAACATTAGCCATGCCACCACTACCAATATTCCCAATAATTTGATACCGTTCACTGATCGTTCTACCTATTTCAATCACAATCATTCACCTCACTTTCTACTCCATAAGTTTTTTTCTGCCATAATAGTAACGTAATATTGTCTAAGCCTCCTGCTTCATTAGCTTGACTTACCAGTTGAGAAGCTTTATAAGAAAGCGTATCTGATAAAGATAAAATATGTGAAATGTCCTCAAAACTTACCATATTAGTAAGACCATCAGAACATAATAATAACTGATCATACGCTTGCCACTGATACCAATTAACATCAACTTGTACTAAACCTGGCATCCCAATTGATCTGACTAACACACTTTTTCTAGGATGTACACGTGCTTCTTCTTCTGTAATCTCTCCCCGTTTTACAAGTTCATTGACTAAAGAATGATCTTCAGTCACTAAATGTAATTCATTATTTTGATAAAGATAAGCTCTACTATCCCCAACATGAGCAATTAATAAATCCTCACCTAAAGCAACGGATAACACTACAGTAGTTCCCATACCAGATCGTTCCTCATCTTGCATCCCTTGTTCATAAATTAATTGATTAATATTTAATAATTCACAACTCACCCAAGCTTCTGCAGCCCGTTTTGAATCAATTTGTGTTAACTGCCAGGATTTTCCTAAAGTGTCAATTAGTAATTGGCTCGCCACATCTCCTGCTTGATGTCCCCCCATACCATCAGCAACAATCCCTAATGGAATTTTGACTTTATTCCAAAATACACCAACGGCATCTTCATTATTTTTCCTACGTTGTCCTTGATCTGTTTGATAATACACATCCATCATCTATCACCTCTATTCTGAAATTTTTTCTAAACAACAAATATAAAATCCATCAGTATCTGCATCTGACGGTAATAACTGCATTCCATATTTAACAGGCGTGGTAGGCATATGATCAGGTTGCCACGGAATATACCGCATATTTGGATAGTGTTTTAAAAACCACTGAATCACCTGCTCATTTTCTTCTGGGGCAATGGTACATGTACTATAAGTCAGTCTCCCCCCTACTTTAAGATGCGCTACCGCTTGTTTTAACAATGCTTTTTGCACATCAGCTAATGCTTTGAAATCTAGAGGCTGTTTTGTATACCGAATATCTGGCTTTCTTCTGATTAATCCTAATCCAGAACACGGAGCATCTAATAAAATTTTATCAAATTGTTTTCCTGAAAAACGCTGATCAAGCTGAGTTGCATCTTGAACATAACACGTTACTCGGTCTAAATAACCTAGACGATGCATATTTTCTTGAATCAAATCTACTTTCTTTTGACTTTGATCTAAAGCATAAATACGTCCTCCTTGCTTAGGATCTATATAATAAGCTAAATGTCCTGTTTTTCCTCCAGGTGCTGCACACATATCTAAAACGTGATCTGTAGGTTGAATCTGTAAAGTAGGTGCAACTAACATAGAGCTTTCATCTTGGACAGTAAGATATCCTTTTAAAAATAACTCAGATTGAAAAACATCCCCGGATTGAATCCAGATCCCTAACGCATTCCATGAGCTTTTTGATGCAACGATACCTTCTTCTTCTAATTGTTCACAGAGTGCTTCTGTTGATATTTGATCGGGATGAACATTTCGCATCATCAGCTTACTTTTATGAAGTAAAGAGGCTAACAGCGCTTCTGTTTTTTCACTACCAAAATCATGCTCAAATTTTTGAACAAGCCATACAGGAACACTATACTCAATACTTAACCGTGCATATCGATCTGAAGGCCATGTTAACAACCACTGATCTTGCCTTAAAATTTGACGAAGCACCCCATTTACAAACCGAGCAACCCCTTCATGGCGATATCGCTTAGCAATCTTTACAGCTTCATTAACAACGCTGTAATTAGGAATTTTATCTAAATACATCAATTGATAAAG
>JASLFJ010000035.1 GCA_030150665.1 Enterococcaceae bacterium | reverse complement strand
ATTATAGAACATCAATCTTACGGCATTGTCGGCTATTCTAGTATGAATGCAGAATTACTTCAAAATGAAAGTAATGAAATGGAGCGCATTTTAGCACAAAAAAAAGAGTATGCACGTATTGCAGGATTAACTGAAGTGGATACTATTTTAGGTTATGGATCACCAAGATCGGTAATCTTAGATGAAGTCGTTCCAGAATATCATATCGATTTAATTGTTATTGGACAATCTGGCTTAAGTACTGTTGAACGTGTCATGATGGGTAGTGTGAGTAATCATATTGTATTAAATGCCCCTTGTGATGTTTTAGTCATTCGACCAGATCAATCAGAGGAGGAGCACTAATGGGAGTTTGTTATAATCCACAAGGAATTGGTGATGTTTTATGTGTAATGACACATGCAAGTACACCTGATCAAGATATTGCAGTAGAGAAAAAGGATAACATTGTCAGAATTTATGATCCTAAACAAAAGATAACATTAGGATGGAATTTCTTTAATATTCAAGAAATATTACCAGAGTTGACAGGTTCTGGACCTGTTTTATTAACACAATCACAATATCATACGCTACAAAACATAGTTTCAGATCATCATATGTCAGAAGATTTTGTTTATGATATTCAGCCTAAAATTATATCTGGGCGTGTGGTCACGTGTGAGCCCCATCCTGATTCAGATCATTTATCTGTTACACAAGTACAAGTTTCTACAAAAGAGCATCCTTTACTTCAAATTGTTTGTGGAGCAAGTAATGTACGTGCAGGATTAGTGACAGTAGTGGCTACAGAAGGGGCATTGATGCCTAATGGGATGATGATTTGGCCTGGCAAGTTAAGAGGTGTTGTCAGTGAGGGAATGTTATGTTCAGCAAAAGAGCTAGGCCTTTTTGGAGAGTATCCGTCTGGTATTATGGAGCTAGCTGAGGATACACCTATAGGTGTATCTCTTTCTGAATTATTTTCCTAGATAGTTATGTTATTGATCTAAATAAAATAAAAAGAACTGATCAGTTAGATGATCAGTTCTTTTTATTTTATGATCGTTAATAAACAACAACAGGTGTACCTACAGCCGTATTTTCAAAGAGTTGGGCTACTACAGAAGGAGGTGTATTTACGCAACCATGAGAGCCTACGGTTTGCCATAAATTGCCTCCATAAGCAGATTGCCAGTTAGAGTCATGAATGCCTACGCCAGTCCAGTCAATTGGCATCCAATAATCAACAGGAGAGCGCCAAGTCGGTCCAGAAAGTACAGTATTTCTTTCTTTATTCCACACATAAAACACTCCTGCAGGAGTAGGTGTAGAGGGTTTTCCAGTGACAATATCTGTATTTAAAAATAAAGCACCATTTTTATAGTACCACATATGTTGGTTTTGAAGATCAACTTCAATATATGTATCACCAATTAGTGGTTGATCGGGTGTAGCACTTCCTTGAGTAATAGGTGGACGGTGCATGCCTTCTCCAGATAAAATATCTTGTGTGAGTTGTTCTGCTTCTGCATTGGTTTGAATACTCCATCCATAGGTTCCTGGGGGAACAGATACAGTCCCTCTTAGTGTACTTTGAAAAGATGTTGGAACAGAATTCGTATCATAAGTTGCACCTAGTTCAGCAACATAATTGGATACAGCATTAGGATCTAATGATACGGTTCCTTGATCAAATTGAATCCAATCTAAAAGGGTTTCTTTAGGGATGGGTACGGTTTGACCGTTAATAATATAACTATAATCAGCTGTCGTGATATTATGAATTTGTTGCATTCCCTCTTTAATTTCAGGACTTGATTCAGTAATGTCAGGAGTTTTTTTCAATGAGCTAATATCTAAGCTCGATTGTCCGGATACGATAGCTTGTTTTAGTGTATCTTGAATAATTGGAATATCCAGTTGATTTCCGTTTTGTTCTGGAATAATGACAAATTCCCCATTTTGTTTTTCAATACGCGCATTTTCTGTAGGTTCTCTTTTCTCATTGACTTTTTGAAGATCTGCGCTGACTTGTTCTAGTGTTTTATTCAGTACTTGTTCATCAAAATCAACATTTTTTAATTTCTTTTTTCCGATGGGTGTGACATAAGCAAGAGGCCATGCCCAATGGTTTTGTTGCTCTAGTTGATGTTGAAGTTCGGGTTTAAAGTCAGTTCTGATTCCTAAATCATGTTTGGATAATGTTTTCCAAGACTGTCCATCTAATTGAATTTCAAATGCTTGCTGGGTCAGTGCTTGTTCTAAAGTATGATTGGCTACATCTACAGATTGTTTACCAATATTAATACCGTTGACTTGAGTACCAGGTAAGAACCTATGTTCATATTGTGTTGTTTTATATAGATAAGTTCCAATTAATAATATGAGTACAATAATTGAGCCATAACGCCAAGGATGCCTTTTTTTTTGGTTTCGGCGCATTTGGGTCATAAAAATCCTCCTTTAAAATGTAAATATAACATATCATATATTTATAAGATAGCTATATTTTACCATAAATCGTTGAAAAAGCGAATGTTGAAGTGATGATTTATAAGTTATTTGACATAAAAAAAAGATTCCAAAAGGAATCTTTTTAAAATCTTCTTATTTAGTCTTCTAACTGTTCGAATGCTTCTTTTAAGACTTTGCGTAAAGCATCTGCTGATAATTTCATTTTGTTTTGTTCTGCATCAGAAAGTGGGATTTCAATAACTGTCTGGATACCTTGACGGTTAATAACTGCAGGTGCACCAATATAGATATCTTCTTGACCATATTCTCCATCTAAATAAACAGAAAGTGGTAGTACAGAATGTTCATTATTTAAAATAGCTTTAGTAATACGTGCTAACGCAACAGCAATACCGTAGAATGTAGCTCCTTTTTTATCGATAATTGTATATGCGACGTCTCTAACTTGGAAGAAGATATTTACAAGAGCTTCTTCATCGATTTCTGGATGATCTTTCACCCATTCATAAATTTGTAGACCAGCTACATTAGCATGAGACCATACTGGAAATTCTGTATCACCGTGTTCTCCTAAAATATAACCATGAACATTACGTGCATCTACACCAATAACTTCTGCAATGGCTTGACGGAATCGAGCAGAATCAAGAGATGTTCCAGAGCCGATAACACGATGTTTTGGAAATCCTGAAAACTTCCATGTAGCATATGTTAAAATATCTACAGGATTTGTTGCTACAAGGAAGATACCGTTAAATCCTGAACTTACAATTTCATCAACAATTTGTTTGAAGATCCGTAAGTTTTTATGAACAAGATCAAGACGAGTCTCTCCTGGTTTTTGTGCAGCTCCTGCAGTAATGACTACGATATCTGCATCATGACAATCTGCATATGTTGCTGAATAGATTTTTTTAGGAGAAGTAAATGCTAAAGCATGTGATAAATCAAGAGCATCTCCTTCAGTTTTATCTTTATCAATATCGATAATACCAATTTCTTGAGCAATATTTTGTGTGACTAAAGCAAAGGCATAACTTGAACCTACAGCACCATCACCCACGACTATCACTTTTTGATGATCTTTAATTTGTTCTACAGACATGAAATTCCCATCCTTTCTGAATTTATAATTCATGTTCAAAGTATAACATGATCTTTTATGTATCGCAATAGAGCTTTTTTTATGATAACAGAATTATGTGCTGTATTATATAGATGTGTTACAAAAAAGTTGCGTCATGAAGTTCTTTTAAAATGTGATATAATAAGTATAAATAGTATATGATAAAAGGTAGGGATTTATATATGAAATTAGTGATTGGATTAGGAAATCCAGGAGTTAAATATGATCATACAAGACATAATGTAGGCTTTATGGTTGTCGATCAACTGGTTAGTCGTTTAGGTGGGGATTTTGATACACATCAAGCAGAAACCGATATTTATATTACACATCTTAATGGTGAAAAAGTGATCATAGGCAAACCTCAAACTTATATGAACTTATCAGGAAGTGCAGTAGCGAGTTTGATGCACTACTACCGATTAGATACGGATGATGTATTAGTCATTTATGATGATCTAGATCTTCCTGTTGGTACATTAAGATTAAGAGAGCAAGGATCTGCTGGAGGACATAATGGGATTAAAGATATTATTCGTGCTTTAGATACAAAGCAGTTTCCAAGAATTCGTGTAGGTATTGATCGTCCTAAAGGGCCAGTTAGTATTGTTGATTATGTTTTAAGTCGTTTTTTAGATACAGAAATACCTAAAATTGAAGAAGGTATTTTATCTGCTGCAGATGCCGCGTTATTTTGGGTAGAAGGTGCCAGTTTTAAAGAGACAATGAATCGCTTTAATGCAAAGTAAGTGCAGTATGTGCATTAAGAAATGAGGGACAAGATGAAGTTCACCGATTATTTAGGATCACTATCTTCAGTGAAACAGTGGTGTAAGGCAATGACTAAAAATGATCCTATTTATGTGACAGGGTTACATAGTACAGGGTTGTTGTTATGGATGCAGGGTCTTTTAAAACATCAAAGATACCAGTTGTGGATCGTACCACAAGATCAACTTGTTGTTTTATATCAACAGTTAAATCAGATTTTATCAGAAGATGAGCTGTATTTATTTCCTTCAGTGACTTTAGTTGGTACTGAAGATCAAGTTAGCTCACAAGAGTATGCAGCACAGCGTATTCAGACATTGATGCAACTTGCTGCATATCCGAAAAAGCGAGGGATTATTTTAACAACACTTTCGGCCTTATTTGATTATTTACCTCCAAAATCTCAGTGGCAAGATAGTGTCATTTCTTTAACAACGGGTCTTAAGTATTCGCTAACAGAGCTTATTGATCAGTTAAACTATTTAGGATATCAACGAGTAGCGCTTACCGAGCAGCCAGGAACCTTTAGTGTGCGCGGAGATATTTTAGATTTATTTTTATATACAGCACAAGATCCTGTACGGATTGAGTTTTTTGATACAGAAATTGATGACATTCGCGTTTTTGATGCCATCTCTCAAGAATCACTATATCCAATAGAACAGTTATTGATTACTCCTGTAAGAGAAGATCTTTATACATCAGCACAATTAACACAAGCAGCTGATACTTTAGATCATTTACTAAAGCAACATCATGTTACTTTTTCAGAGCAAATATACGGAGCATTAACCGATTTAAAAGCACAGTGGCGATCTGGAGCAACACCAGCGCTGACTCGGTTGTTTGCGCCTATGATTTATCAAGAAGAGATCCGTCTGTTTCAATATTTAGATATGCATCAAGATAGCTGCTTTGTTTTTGATTATAAAACGTGTCTTGAAGAGTTATCTCGTTATACAGCTCCGCTTCGTGAACACCATTTAAATTTCTCAGAGATTACGCAACTACAACAGAAAATGATGGAACTAGATACTTTTCAATTGGCTAAAGAAGTTACAGTACCGTTAACGTATTTATCGCATTTTTATGAACCAGAAACGTTACCTATGAAGATGCCAACCGAGCAAATTTACTTTAAAAGTGTACCTACTTTTGAAAAACACTACTCAGCATATAAACCCCTGCTTGATGAGTGGCTAAGTCAATCTTATCAAATTATTTGTACGGTAAGAGATAAACAACAAGCTGATCTATTATTTGATGATTGGCAGCAGCAAGGCTTTTCTGTAGTTATTGATTGGGAAGGATTATTATCAGAAGATGCTGATATTTTCATTACTGAAGGTTATTACCCTGAAGGAGGTATTTTTCCAGAAGATCAGTGCGTTTTGATTACAGAACGAGAATTATTTCATAAAGTTCCTATCAATGTTGCTGTGCAATCTTCATCTAGATATTCTGCTGCAGAACGCCTAAAGCAATACCAATCTTTGTCTGTTGGAGATTATGTAGTTCATATTCATAATGGTATTGCCAAATATCAAGGGATTGAAACGATTGTCTCTGAAGGCAAAGCGCAAGATTATTTAAAGTTAGCATATCAAAATAATGATATTTTATATCTACCTACAGATCAGTTAGATAAGCTACAGAAATATGTTGCTTCTGAAGATAAGCCTCCTCGGGTCCATCGATTAGGAGGGTCTGAGTGGAAGAAGACCAAACAAAAAGCAAGTCAAAAAATTGAAGATATTGCTGATGAACTGATTGATTTATATGCACAAAGAGAAGCCGCAAAAGGTTATGCTTATCATCCAGATACAGAAGAACAACTGGCTTTTGAAGCGGCATTTCCTTTTCCAGAGACCCCTGATCAAATGAGAAGTATTCGAGAAATTAAAGCAGATATGGAAGCAGATCGTCCGATGGACCGCTTATTAGTTGGAGATGTGGGTTATGGGAAAACTGAAGTTGCCCTTCGTGCCGCATTTAAAGCTATTCAAGAAGGCAAACAAGTTGCCTTTTTAGTGCCAACAACGATTTTAGCGCAACAACATTTTTTAACAATGCAAGAGCGATTTTTAGGATTTTCTGTACAGGTTGCTATACTGAGTCGTTTTCAAACGAAAGCAGAACAAAAAAAGATTTTAAAAGACTTAAAGACAGGTGCTGTTGATATTATTGTAGGTACACATCGTTTATTATCTAAGGATGTGATCTTTTTTGACTTAGGACTTATGATTATTGATGAAGAACAGCGCTTTGGTGTCAAGCATAAAGAGCGGCTTAAAGCACTGCGTACTTCTGTAGATGTATTAACCTTAACGGCAACGCCTATTCCAAGAACACTCCATCTATCTATGTTAGGCATTAGGGATTTATCTTTATTAGAAACCCCCCCTGTACATCGGATGCCTGTACAGACTTTTGTATTAGCTTATAATACTTCAATGATTCAAGAAGCGATTCTTAGAGAGTTAGATCGAAATGGGCAAGTGTTTTATTTGTATAATCGAGTGGAGCAGATGGAACAAAAAGTATCGATGTTGCAATCTCTTGTTCCTAAGGCACGGATTGCTTGTGCTCATGGACAGATGAGTGAGATGCAATTAGAACGTGTGATTACTGATTTTTTACAAGGGGATTATGATGTTTTAGTGACAACAACAATTATTGAAACAGGCATTGATATGCCAAATGTAAATACGTTAATTGTAGAACATGCACATCGTTTTGGCCTTTCTCAGCTTTATCAGTTAAGAGGGCGTGTAGGGCGAAGTATGCGTCAAGCATATGCTTATTTGATGTATGATACAGACGTTACATTAACAGAAATTGGAGAACAGCGTCTTCAAGCGATGCAAGATTTTACAGAATTAGGATCTGGATTTAAACTTGCTATGCGAGATTTATCGATTCGAGGTGCTGGCAATTTATTAGGCTCTCAGCAACATGGTTTTATTGATGCAATCGGCTTTGATCTTTATACACAGTTATTATCAGAAGCTGTTGCTCGCAAAAAAGGTACAGCGCAAGAGATGGAAGTTACCCAACCTGTGATTGATGTGCTTGTTGAGGCATGGCTTCCAAATAGTTATATTGCCGATGAACGGCAAAAAGTAGAGTTATATCAAAAAATAAGACGTATTGAAAATCGAGAAGATCTGTTGCGTATTACAGATGTTTTAATGGATCGTTTCGGACCGTATCCAGACTCTGTTGCTTATTTATTGTCATTTTCTTATTTAAGAGCTCTTTCAAGTCAAGCTTTGATTACTAAAATCAAACAAACAAGTCATGAGGAAGTTGTGATTATTTTAGAAGAACAAGCTTTATCTATATTTAAAACACCAGATATCTTAAAAGCTTTAACAGAAACATCGTTACCTGCTAATTTAAATATGGTAGAAAACGCCTTGCATTTATCTTTATCGATCAAAGACTTATCTGCTGAGCAATGGATTAATGAGTTAATTACTTTTGTTTCAGCTTTAGTTACACTTAGAAAAAACAAAGTATAGAGGTGAAATGAGTCGATGAAAGCAGATACGGATGGCTATGTTAAAGGGACCTTTTGGCTTGTTGTTACATCATTTATTGTTAAAATTTTAAGTGCCATCTATCGTGTGCCTTTTCAAAATTTAGTGGGAGATGAAGGGTTTTATATTTATCAACAAGTCTATCCATTATATGGGTTAGTGATGACCTTTTCACTGGTTAGTTTGCCCGCATTTTTATCAAAGCTGATGGCTGAATATCCTGAGCCAAAAGTGCAACATAAATTAGTCGAACATTATTTCGCTTTATTGTTAGCTATGAGTTTGATATTAAGCAGCTTATTATGGGTTAGCAGTGGTTTAATCGCTCAGTGGATGGGAGATATCCATTTATCTGGCATGATTCGGGTTGTTGCTTTGAGTATCATCATTCTTCCAAGTAGTGGAATTTACAGAGGGTATTTTCAAGGAAATCTATACTTCACACCGACTGCAATATCGCAATTGTTAGAACAAGGATTTCGAGTCAGTATTATCTTATATGTAGCTTGGTATTTTTCAAAAAATGACGGCTCGCTTTATCTTATGGGCACTTGGACGATGGCAGCGGCTTTAATAGGTGGTATCGTTTCATTTCTGTTTTTGTATAGTATATATCAAAGAAGAAAAATAAACAGTATGACACCCCTTCCTCAAACATTAACGAAACGAAAATTATTAAGACGTCTAGGTGAAGAAGGTTCTTTATTTTTTATGTACAGTGCTTTATTGTTATGGTTTCAACTTGCAGATTCTTTTATTGTGAAAAATCAGTTAGTAGCACAAGGATTTTCGAGTTTATCTGCAAAATTTGATAAAGGTGCTTTTGATCGAGGGCAACCCTTTATTCAGATGGGACTTGTCTTAATTTTAACTTTATTAACTACCTTTTTACCGCTGTTAAAATCTTTTCGTTCCCATCAAGGAGTGCAAAATTTTTCTGTATTATCTCATACATTTCAAAAAACCATATGGATTGTTGCTAGTGTATTAACGATTGGCTTAATCAGTATTTTAGATAGTTTAAATATTGCTTTATTTAGTAATAATCATCAAGGTCAGGCGTTAAAATGGCTCATGTTCAGTATTTTTTTATTTAGTTTACTGCAAATGTATCAAACATTACTACAAAGTATTCACCGTGTTCGTCGTTTAATGTGGTGGCTGTTTTTAGGGCTTATGGTTAAAGTTATTTGCTCTTATTATTTAACCTATTATTATCAGCTCGTAGGGACATCAGTATCTACCTTACTTGGTTTATGTGTTATTGTATTAGGACTTCAAAGAGAATGGAAAGCGTGTTTTGAATACCAAAAAATAACGATCGATTTTTATATAAGACTAGGTATTCAGCTTAGTTTGTTTTATGGATTTTTATGGAGTTATAAATTATTGTGGTCCAGATACTTAGAAGAAACATCAAGAGGCCTTCATTTATTATTTGCTTTAAGTGCGGTTATCTGCTCAGGTTTTATTTATTTAGTGTTACTTTATTGGATTCCATTATATGAAACCAAAGAACAAGATTACTTACCACCGATCCTTAAAAAAATACCAATGAGACATTATGAAAGGAAGAAAATAGATGAGAATTGATAAATATTTAAAAGTTTCTAGAATCATTAAAAGACGTTCTGTTGCTAAAGAGCTTGTAGATCAAGGTCGCGTTCAAATTAATGGTAAAGTTGCTAAAGCTTCTTCTCCAGTAAGTGAAGGAGATGAACTGCGCTTATTATTTGGTCATAAGACATTAGTAGTAGAAGTAGATCGCATTCAAGAACATGTCAAAAAAGATGAGGCAAGAGAGCTTTATCATGTGATTGAGGAGATAAAAACGCCTACATATGAAAAAATAGATTAGACAATACATTCATTTTTTTGTTATAATAAATATAATAAAAACAATACTTGAGGGATCGTAATGAATGAAGAAAATAAACAGGGTACGGCTGTCAATAAGACCTCTAATAATACTGTTCAATCTAGTAAAGGTACACAACAACATCTCATTTATCGTCGCCGCCGTTTTGCTATTATTATCATTTTTTCCCTCATTATTTTTAGTGTGCTAGGAATGAATTTAGTGAATAATTATCGTAAATTACATGCCCTTCATGAACATGAACAACGTGCTCAAGAGGAGTATGTAGCTAGTGAAGAACAAAAAGAAAAATTAGAAATTTTAGTAGCACAACTCAAAGATGATACGTATGTGACAAAAATTGCCAGAAAAAAATATTTATGGTCACGTGAAGGAGAAGTTATTTATCGTTATCCTGGAAGTGAAGCGGAAGAGACGCTTCCTTCTTTAGAATAATAAGCATTCAGGGATTTACTTATACCAAAACATCAAGGAGGAAATAGCAGTTTATGTCAATTGAAGTAGGAGAGAAGCTTTCTGGGAAAGTTTCAGGGATTACACATTTTGGAGCTTTTATCGATTTAGGAAACCAACAAACCGGTCTAGTCCATATTAGTGAAATCTCACATGATTATGTTAAAGATATTAAAGATCTATTATCAGTTGGAGATACAGTGACTGTAAAAGTATTATCTATTAATCCAGATGGTAAAATTGGTCTATCTATTCGTCAAGCAGTAGAGCCTAAAGCAGCAGAGGCTCAAGAAGCTTCAAAGCCTAAAAAAACAGAATATCGAGGGAAATCTTCTACTCCTCCTCGTAAAAAGCAACAAAAGACACAAAAGCAACAAGATTTTGACAGTTTAATGAGCTCATTTCTTAAAGATAGTGATGATCGATTAAGTGCATTAAGACGTAATACAGAAGGTAAACGTGGTGGACGTGGCGGTCGACGTAGCTAATCATAAATAAGGAGCCAATCAGGGATAAGACAATGTGCTTATCCCTGATTTTTTATCAGGAGGCGTTATATGGAACGGGTAGAACAAGTACTTATCAAAAGTCATAGAGAACAGCTTTGGCATACAGATCAGAAGATACTCCTTGCCGTATCTTCTGGTGTTGATTCTATGGTACTGCTTCATTTGTTTTTATCATTACCTTCTTTTTTACGCCCGAATATTGCCGTAGCTCATGTGAATCATCAATTACGAGCAAGTTCAGATGAAGAAGAAGCTTTTTTAAAACAATATTGTGCCGATCGACATATTCCTTGTTTTACAATGAAGTGGCAAGAAGGGCCTTATATTCAAAAAAATATAGAGCAAAAAGCAAGAACAGTGAGATATCAATTTTTTGCGACTATAGCACAACAAGAAGGGTATGACGTAGTCGTTACAGCACATCACGCCGATGACCAAAATGAGACCGTATTAATGCGCTGGATTCAAGGAAGTCATTTAGCTCATCTATCAGGGATTCCAAAACAAAGAAGATTAACCCAATCTATTGATGTGATTCGACCGTTATTAAGGGTGTCAAAACAATCCTTATATGATTATGCAGATAAGTACCACGTTCCTTATTTTGAAGATGAGACAAATACAGATACGCAATATTTAAGGAATCAATTAAGACAAGAAATTCTTCCGAAATTTCAGCGTATCAATCCAGAATTTACAGCCCATAGAATCCGATTTAATGAACAGTTAACTTATGCCTTAACTTTAGTAGATGATGCAATGCAAAAACATTATAGTCAAGGTTTATTATTATCAAAACAAGGACCCGAACTGAAATGTGATTACTTTTTATTGTGTGATGAAGCAGTACAATATTTTTTATTAAATCAGTGGCGACAAGAGATTTTTTATAAATGGAGTTATACAATGACAGAACGACAGCTTTATCATATATGGGATCGGTTAAAACAAAATACAGATACGCAAATACAGTTAAACGCAACATTAATGTGGTATAAAAAAGGAAATCGGTCATTTGTAAAGCTTCATAATGAAGATTTTGGCTGTTTAGATGCGGTTGTGTTACAGCTGAATCAGTGTTGTGATTTATCTTATAAACGCAAAGTAGGTATTTTTGACCTCCATCATCAGCCGGCAGATTATTGTATGGATGATCCTAAGTGGGATGTTTGGGAGCTAAATGATCAAGTCTGTTTACCGATTACAGTGCGTAGTATTCAATCAGGAGATAAAATTCAATATCATTTAGCAGGGCATCATAAAAAGGTACGCCGTATTTTTATTGATCAAAAAGTGCCGAGAGAATGGAGAAGGCAAGTTCCCATTTGTGAAGATGCTTGCGGGCAAATTATTGCCGTTTTACCATATCAAAAATCATATTTGAGTATTTTAAAAGAAACTGATAAAATACAGTACAGATTATTTTATTATCATTTTTAGTCAATGAGAGGAGCTTTTATATGTTAGATAAAGAAATTCAGTCCGTATTAGTAAGTCAAGAACAAATTGCTGCACGTACAGCAGAATTAGGTGCTGAGTTAACCCAATTATATGCTGGAAAAATGCCGTTAGTGATTGGCATTTTAAAAGGCGCTGTGCCTT
>JASLFJ010000120.1 GCA_030150665.1 Enterococcaceae bacterium | reverse complement strand
AAAAAGTAATGTCAGGCATTTATCAGAGAAAAAGAGAAGTTAATTTACCATTTTATATGGAATTAGCTGCTAAGTTTTATGCTATCTTTCCCAATGCAGGGGATTGGATTACTTTACGATTTTTTAATAAAAAACCATAATTTAATGATAAAAAGGGTGTGATCGTATGTGGAAACAGTGGCGTATTTGGCTGGCATTTGGTTTAATTTTTTTAGTCATTATTTTTTCAATTATGAATAATAAATTAGTAAAAATAAATTTTGGTTTTTTTGTAGCTGAACAGCCACTTATTTTAATTATATTTATCTCTATCTTTTTAGGTGCTGTTTTGATGTTTTTATTTTTAATGAGTGCTTATTGGCAAAGAGGAGAAGAAGTCAAACAATTAAAAGAGGAAATAATACAATTAAAGACAGAACTTTCAGCTAAAGAACAATATATTCAAGAACAACTTGACGTTTTAGTATCTTCAGAACAGACGAATGATACTCAAAAAAATAAGCAATAAAAAAATAACTTGTATTTACAAGTTATTTTTTTATTGCTTTGTTGTAATGACAGGACTATAAATAGATGTTTGTGTTGATGGAGGTAAATGAATATTTTGTTCTTTTAAATTATCAATATAATTTTGTAAATATGCTCTGTAGATATCGTGTTGCAATCCATTTTTTACATACATTGTAATACGATAAACTAACGTACCAGTACCATCATCGACTAATCCTAAAATATTAGGACCAGACATAATAGATTCCCCATAAGTTTTTTCAAGTTGTTGATTTGTATTTTGAATGGTTTGATGTACACATTCAAGATCTTCAGTAGGATGGATTGGTAAATCAATTTGGACTAGCATATCGCTTCTTGATGCATTTTTAATCAGTAAAATAGTCCTGTTAGGAATAAAATTAACCGTGCCATCAGGACTTTTAATTTGCGTTGTTCTAAGTCCAATTTGTTCTACAGTACCTTTAACATCATTAATTTGGACATTATCACCAACTTCTAATTGACGTTCTAAGATAATGAAAAATCCAGTGATGAGGTCATTAATAAATCCTTGGGCACCAAGACCAATGGCTACACCTGCAATTCCAGCTCCTGCTAACAATGATTCCACGGGTACACCTAAAATTGTTAAGGTAGTATATACAAAAATAAAAAAGATAGTGTATTCAAAAATATTACGTGTTACAGCAAAGATAGTTTCAATTCTTTGTTCACGAAACTCTTTTTTTGTTTTTTTAAATCCAGTATCAATAAATCTAAGTCCAATATTTCTAACAATGAGCAAAATAAATAATGTAATAATAATCAGAATGAGTTTTGTGATCAGTTGTGTAACGATATGTTCCCAATCCATATTTTTAATGAAATTTTGAAAAAATGTTAAAGTTTCTTTGGAGGTTAGTTCGGTTGGAGGACTTGTTAAATATATATTCATTGTTATTTACTCCTTTTTTCTATCTATTATTTACCAGTATATCAAATATTAGCAACTTGTAAATTTGCATGAATGAAATGATAGGTTATCATTGAGAATTTTAAAAAAAGGTGTTATTCTTAAGGATATAGACTGGTTTTTTATCTAGTTGAGTGATAATAAAGGAGAATCGCTTATGACTTTAATAGAAGGGATGGTTGTGTTAGCAGTTATTGCTTTTATCGTTCTTGTTATTTTTATGATTCAATTTATCTCAAGTGCGACGAAAACGGCAAAGCAATTAACATCAACATTATCCGAAACACAACAAACAATTCATACATTAACACAAGACATACAAATTTTAGCAAAGCAAACTGAAGATATTTTATCGAAAAGTAATGCATTACTTGCTGATGTACAACATAAATCAGAGACCATTGACCCTGTATTTAGTACTGTAAGTGAATTAAGTGAGAGTATTTCTGATCTAAATCAAACAGGAAGAGAATTTGCCAGTCAGATGGCGTCAATAGGTAAGTTTTCTTTAATTAGTAAAGCAGGTATTGAAACACTGAAAACCTTAAAGCGTAGAAATAAAGTACCTGATTTAGATCCTGATTTAGAACCCGGATCTGGATGATAGATTTTATTTAGGAATATATTCATATTAAAATAAGAAATAGGAGAAAGGATGTAAAGAAGATGAGTGAAAATAAAACAGGTGGTTTTTTATTAGGAGCATTAATTGGAGGAACAGCAGCCGCAGCTGCAGCATTGCTTCTTGCTCCTAAAGAAGGAAAAGCGTTACGTCAAGAATTAAAACAAAAAGTAGATGAAGTGATTGATATTGTAGTAGAGACGACAGAAGCAATGCAAGAAGAGTTGATGCAAGAAGGTTATGAACAAGAAGAGCATGTTGAGGCATTAACAGAAGCGTATGATGAACAAACAGAAGCATTATTATCACAGTTAAGTCAAAGTAAAGAAGAGGTTGCAAAACAATTTCAAGAAATGACAGATCATCTAGCATCAACAGAAGAACCTGTTGTTGAATTAGAATTATCAGATGTTCAGGAGAAAATTCAAGAAGGAAAAGATGTAGCTAAAGAACATGCTCCAACAACTCAAGATTAGAATGCTTAAAGTTCTAATATAACGTTATAGGATAAGCTATATATATCTGTAGTTCGATCTGTAACATTAAAAATGACTAGAAAGTGCAGACATACTCTGTTTTCTAGTCATTTTTTATCATATTTATTTTGAGGGTTGTTTTGAATCGATATCTTTTATGTCTTCATCTTTATGACCAGTAGTATCTTGTGGCATGTGTTGTTCTTTTTGTTGCTCTTTAAGAAGCATAACAATTTCTTTTAAATATGCTTCAGTAGGCTCCAATGCTTCTTTTTCTTCTGCTTCTTTTTGCTTTTCTTCAATAGGAAGGAGTTTTTTCTGTAGTTCATTTAAAGCTTTGACAATTAAAAAGACAACAAAGGCTGTAATTAGAAATGAAATCAAAGCATAGATCATAGTACCAAAATCAAAGGTCACATCAAACCGTTTATTAGTATAAACAAGTCCCATAGAATCTTCATCAGAACCTAAGATGGCTTTAATCGCTAAAGAGACGACAGGTCCAATAAAACCATCAACAACAGAATTAACAAGGTTTGTAAATGCAGCTCCAACAACAACGGCAACTGCTAAATCCATAACATTACCTTTCATAATGAATTCTTTAAATTCTTTCCACATACATTTTTCCTCGCTTTCTTTATTTTTATAGGTTATAGGTTATAGTTTTTAGTATAACAGAGGTAAACACATTATGAATAATATCTTGCTTATTATTACTTACGATCATGATAAATAAAGGAGATAGAATATGATTGTCTTAAATAATGGTATTCATGTACACACGATTCCAAATGAACAATTTAAAACGATGCATTTAGTAGTTCGCTTTACTGCACCAGTATCAGTTGAGACAATGAGTAAGCGTTCATTGATTGCTAATTTATTAGAAACCAATAGTGCTACTTATCCAACGATTGCTTCCTTTCATCAAAAATTAGCTTCACTTTATGGTGCTAGTTTTCATACTCAAGTAAGCCGAGTTGGTGAGCAACATCATATAACATTATCACTGCGCTTGATTCAAGATCAATATACACCTGATCATACTCAGTTATGTCATGAGGGACTATCGTGGTTAAATCAAGTGATTTTTTCACCATTTATTGTAGATGGAACTTTTGATTTAGCTACGTATCAGAGACAAAAGGAAAATTTAATGATGTATTATGCTTCATTAAAAGATGATAAACAAACCTATGCACGATTAGCACTTCAAGATCTTTATTTTGATCAAGATCAAGCTCAAGCTATACCAAGTTCAGGGACGGCTAGTTTATTAGCACAAAGCACTCCAGAAGATGTAACTGCATATTATCAAAGAATGCTTCAAGAAGATTTGATTGATATCTTTATTTTAGGTGCAGATATTGAGCACTTACCACAATCATTAGAAGAATATTTTCCGTTTCCTAAACGTTTAACAACACAATATCCGAATCTTTTTTATAAGAAATCTCCAACAATGACTTTACGGACAAAAACAGAAATTGAGCCTTTAAATCAAGCAAAGCTTAATTTAGCTTATCATACAGGTGTTTTCTATAATGAAGAGGACTATTTTAAATTATTGATGTGGAATGGTATTTTTGGAGGATTTTCACATTCTAAACTATTTACAACAGTAAGAGAAAAGCATAGTTTAGCTTATTATGTATCTAGTCAGTTAGATAGTTACCGAGGTATGATGATGGTTCAAACAGGTATTGATCCTAAACATAAAGAACGGGTTTGTGATTTAATTGAAGAAGTATTATTATCGATGAAAGAAGATCATATTGATCAGACTGTATTAAAACAAACACAGATGATGCTTATGAATCAATATTTAAGTCGATTTGATTATCCTTTAATCTATATTGAAGATGAATTTATGAAACAACAATCTCAAGTGCAACTTTACAGTCCTAAAGCCTGGTGTGATAAGTTATTACAAGTTACACCATCAGATATTGCCAAGATCACAGAACAAGTAAAATTAGCTGCAGTATATACATTAAAAGGACGTGATGATGATGAAAACAGTAGCTTATAATCATTTAGATGAAGTCGTTGATATTTATACATTACCGAATGGTTTAAAAGTTATTTTAATTCCTAAACAAGATTATCATAAAACATTTGCGATTTTTACAACACAATATGGATCCATTGATAACACTTTTATTCCTTTAAAACAAACAGAATATGTCACAGTGCCTGATGGGATTGCCCATTTTTTAGAGCATAAAATGTTTGAGAAAGAGGAAGGGGATGTTTTTCAAATTTTTTCTGAACAAGGCGCTTCTGCTAATGCATTTACAAGCTTTACTCAAACGAGTTATTTATTTTCTAGCCATTTTCATATTGAAGATAATTTAACGACGCTTCTAGATTTTGTTCAAACCCCTTATTTTTCTAAAGAATCTGTTCAAAAAGAAAAAGGGATTATTGAACAAGAAATTCAAATGTATAGGGATAATCCAGATTGGCGGTTATTTTTTAATTTATTAGGCAATCTTTACCCAGATCATCCTGTCCATATTGATATTGCGGGTACTGTAGATAGTATTCAAGAAATCACACCTGAATTATTATATTTATGTTATGAGACTTTTTATCATCCAAGTAATATGTCTTTAGTACTTGTTGGTAATTTTGCGTCTGATCAAATAATATCGCTTATTCAAAACAATCAAGAAAAGAAAAATTTTGCTCCCCCACAAAAGATTGAGCGAAGTTATCCAAAAAGAGAGGATGCATCTATTAAAACTTATAGCGAGATGAAGATGCCGATTGCTCAACCTAAATGTATGGTTGGATTTCGTGGGATGCAAATGTTATCTTCAGATATGAAAGAACGACTACGATATAAATATGCATTATCGATTGTGATGAGTATGTTATTTGGTGAAACATCAACACTTTATAATCAGTGGTATCAAGATGGATTGATTGATGATAGTTTTGATTATGAGCTGATCTTAGAAGAGGATTATTACTATGGGGTGTGGAATACAGATACATCAAGACCTCAAGAGTTTCAAGAGAACATGATTCAAGTGATGCAACATTTTCAACAACAAGAAGATTTTACGCAAGAACGATTTAACTTAATGAAACGGCAGTTTTTAGGAAAATATGTACAATCTTTAAACTTTTTAGAAACCATTGCACAACAAACGGCACGCTTATCCTTTTATGATTTAACTATTTTTGATCTTTATGAGCTGATTGATCAGCTCACCTTTGACGAAGTGACACAAAGAACGCATAAAGCACTAACAGATGCGT
>JASLFJ010000067.1 GCA_030150665.1 Enterococcaceae bacterium | reverse complement strand
CTCTTGTTGACGTGATCTCATAAGGCACTATTCCTTTCGCTGACTTTATGAATTAAAGACATTTTACGATCCCAACATGTTTTTGATAAATCAACGGGATACTCTTGAGGGTTAAGATCTCTTTTATACTCTTCCCATAAGTTATCTAACCGCTGTTTTGAAAATGCTTTGATATCTAAAATATGGGGCAGTTCATATACTCTGTGTCCTTGATCATAAATCTCATGAAGTAAAGGTTCTGCACTAAAGTGATGCACATGTTTATGAATATATGTATGAATCGGATGAAACATATAAAGTGGCATTGCAGGATTTAACACCTCATCTGAAAGTGTAATATAATCTCCTTCCGATTTTCCAGTATGTGTTTGAGTAATACGCCATACTTGTTTTTTTCCAGGAGTCGTCACTTTTTCAGCATTACTAGATAATTTAATCGTATCTTCTAAAACTCCTTCATGATTTTCAATCGCTACAATTTTGTAAACAGCACCAAGGGCAGGTTGATCAAAAGCCGTGATCAGTTTTGTACCGACACCCCAAACATCAATTTTTGCTTTTTGCATTTTTAAATTTAAAATAGTACGTTCATCTAAATCATTAGAAGCGTAAATTTTTGCATCAAAAAATCCTGCTTGATCTAATTGTTCTCTAACCCGCTTTGAAATATACGCCATATCTCCACTATCAATACGTACCCCTAAAAAGTTGATTTGATCTCCCATCTCTTGAGCTACACGAATGGCACTAGGAACACCTGATTTTAACGTATCATAAGTATCTACTAAAAAAATACAGTCTTTATGAGTCATCGCATACGCTTTAAATGCATCATAATCATTTTGATAAACTTGAACAAGTGCATGAGCATGAGTTCCTTTAACAGGAATATCAAAATATTTTCCAGCTAACACATTACTTGTAGCATCACACCCTCCAATATAAGCTGCACGCGTTCCCCAAATCGCTGCATCCATTTCTTGAGCTCTTCTGCTACCAAATTCTAGTAACGGATCCTCTCCAACAATTGATTTAATGCGAGACGCTTTAGTTGCAATTAACGTATGATAATTTACAAAATTAAGGAGTGCTGTTTCAATTAATTGACAGTGTGCAAGAGGGCCTTCTACTTGAATTAAAGGTTCATTTGCAAAAACAACTTCTCCTTCGCGCATCGAACGCACACTAGCTTTAAATTTAAAATGACGTAAATAATCAATAAACTCTTCAGGATAATTAAAGGTTTCTTTTAAATAGGCTAAATCTTCTTCTGAAAAGCTTAATTGATCTAAATAATGAATGAGTCGTTCTAATCCTGCAAAAATTGCATAACCATGACCAAAAGGCATTTCACGAAAATAACATTCAAATACAGCACGTGTCTCAGCTTTACCTAATTCCCAATAAGTTTTCATCATATTAATCTGGTATAAATCTGTATGTAGTGCTAAAGAAGGTTCTGTAGGAACCCGTGTTTTTTCATTGCTCATAAAGAACTCCTTTCTTAAAACAGAGTGATCCATCATTAATCAGTAACCCGAGTATCTTCATTATGTGTTTTATGTTCATGATACTCTTTAATAATATAAAGAGGACGTTTTTTAGTTTCTAAAAAAATTTTACCAATATATTTACCAATAACCCCTAAAGAAAATAATTGTAATCCGCCAATAAATAATACAATTGAAACCATAGAGGGCCAGCCAGAGGTAGGATCTCCGAAAATTAAAGTACGAATGACAATAAAGATCAGCCAAATAATAGCTAAAAGACAAGAAATAATACCTAAAAAAGAAGCAATAATTAAAGGAACTTCAGAAAAATTAATAATAGCTTCTAAGGAATAATGAAATAAATTCATAAAAGACCAAGATGTTGTTCCTGCAACACGCTCTTGATTTTCATAAGGTAAATATATCGTTTTAAATCCTACCCAACTAAAAATACTTTTTGCAAAACGATTGTATTCTTTAAGTGAAAGGACTGCATCAACAACAGGACGTGTCATCAATCTAAAGTCTCTTGCACCATCGACTAACGGAACATCAGAGATTTTATTCATTAATTTATAAAAGGTTTTCGCAAAAAAACTGCGTATAGGAGGCTCTCCAGTACGATCAACACGTTTTGTTCCTACACAATCATAGCCTTCTTCTTGGATTAATCGAAGCATTTCAGGCAAAAGTTGTGGAGGGTCTTGTAAATCTGCATCCATCAGTGTAATGTAATCTCCTTTTGCAGATGAAAGTCCTGCATAAATTGCTGCTTCCTTTCCAAAATTTCTGGAAAATGATATATAAGTAACATATTCAGGATATTTTTTGGCAAGTTGTTGCATCACTTGATATGTATGATCTTTGGATCCATCGTCAACAAAAATATATTCCACACTGACAGGCATTTTTAAGACTACGTTTTGAGTTTCTTGAAAAAAAATAGGAAGACTCTCCGCCTCGTTATAACAAGGAACAACAATGGATAACTTAGACATATTAAGACTCCTTTGAAGATGATTTTGATCTAAAGATAAACCATTGACTAAATATATAATTAAGCGCAATGATTAATAGCTGTACGCCTACTTTGGAGATAAATTCAGAATACTGGAGTTGATCAACAAAAAGAAACATAAAGATCATCTCCATAACAAGAGAAAGTAACCGATAAAAATAAAATAAAAAACCTTCTTTTAAAACAATTCGAAACTGCCAACTTCTACTTTCAAAGACATAAGCTTTATTTGTGATAAAAGCAAATAGTACAGCTATAAACCAAGAAATAACAATACATATCTGATAATGTAGTAGTGTTTCATAACGTAAATATGTATAAACCCCGATATTAATGAATGTTGTTAGCACGCCAAAAAATATATATTTGATGATCTTTTTTAATAATAGATTTATAGATTTTTTAGTCATATCAATTAATATCTCCATATTCACTTAGAATATACGCTTCAACACGTGCTGCAAGCTGTTCAATAGAAGGAGCTGTAATAACCGTTCCATCACACAATACATAAGGCTGTTGATGTTTACAATAACTACACAGTGATAAACAATCTGTAACTAAGTAATCTACAGACAATGTATTATGGTGTTTTAAATAAGTGATAAATGCTTCTGTTTGAGGATGATTCATACATAACTCAATTATAGGAAACATAAATGATTACTCCTTAGTGATTTAAGATTCTTGTTTTAAAAAACATCCTTCAAAGACAAGTTGATCCATCCATTGATAAAATAATTGTTGAGCAGTTTCATTTTTATTTTTAAAAATATTCATCTGACGTAAGCCACTAGGATTTAATACTGATAATTTAAAACCATCTAATGTATCATTTACTACAATTTTCATATGTATTGTTTTATCTTTTGACAAATCTGGATCTAAAGATCGAATGAGTTGAAATTGACCTGAAGGTGTTTTTTGAAATCCATTATCTAGTAATGTATAGCGTTTAATCTCTGGATTTAATGTATATAATACAGGGCAGCCTTCTGCTGTTGTTGTTTGTTGAAAACTCATAATATCTAGCTCCTTTTAAAGTTATCTTTAGCGTTTTTATTATATCATAGATTCTTTAATCTTTTATGATATTTAATTTCCTATAACGTTATAAAATCATACGAGCATCTTTAGTGCGATTTTGAATAAAAAATGCAATCTGTTGAGCCGCTTCTTTCATTTGTTCAGGGGTTGTTTGACTGCCAATACTAATACGTAAAGAAGTGTGTAAAGAAGGATGATGCTCTCCATACATTGCTTTTAGTACGTGAGATGCTGTAACAACTCCTGCACTACATGCCGATCCTGTTGACAGATAAATATGTTGCTGATCTAAATAAATTAACAGCTGTTGGTGATCTGTAATGTCAGGAAAATAGATATTTCTAATATGATCGGTTTTTAAGACATGCTCTCCATGAATGTGATAAGTTACATGAAATTGACGTAATGTATCAAAAAAAACGTTCCAGCATTGTTCGTTGTTCATTTGTTCTTGTTCTTGATGATGATTATGGATACACAACGCTTTAGAAAAAGCGAGTGCTCCTAAAAGATTTTCTGTTCCAGGTCGAATCCCTTGTTCTTGTTTTCCGCCAAAAATTAAAGGGACGAGTTGATGCTTTTCTTTAATATATGCTGCACCTACTCCTTTTAAAGCATTCACTTTATGTGCTGAAATTGTTAGAAAGTCTACTT
>JASLFJ010000044.1 GCA_030150665.1 Enterococcaceae bacterium | reverse complement strand
CAAAGCTTGCATTGTGAGCTACTAAAATACTGTCTGTACTAAACTCTATAAATCGCTTTAATACCTCTACCTCAGAATCAGCATCTTTTAACATATCATCAGTAATTCCTGTCAATTGAATCGTCTCAGGTGACAGTTTATGTCCTGGATTAATAAATGCTTCGAATCGATCGATGATATTTCCCTTATACATTTTAACTGCAGCAAGTTCTATAATTTGATGATAAACAGCGGAAAGACCGGTTGTTTCTACGTCAAAAACAATATAAGTAGCTTCTGAAAGATTAATATGAGTCGGATGATAGACAATAGGAACACCATCATCAACAACTTGCGCTTCTAATCCATAAATGACATGAATATCATGTTTTTGAGCGGCTTCATATGCTTCTGGAAATGCTTGGACATTTTCATGATCTGTAATTGCAATGGCACGGTGCCCCCAATCTGCAGCTTGAGCAATCAACTCCTTAGCAGGCGTAATAGCATCCATAGTACTCATGTTGGTATGAGCGTGTAATTCAATCCGTTTTTGATATGGATCATCACTATAATCATCGATGCGCTTTTTTCGAGATACTTTTACAAGATCATGTACATTCATAATTAAATCTTGTAAAAAGTTATCTTCTTGAATACTTCCTCGTGCTTTAACCCACATTCCTTTTTGAAGTTCTAAAACAGCCGGTTCTTCTTGTTCTGTTAAAAATTTCTTTAATAAAAATGATGATGTATAGTCCGTTATTTTTAGTAACAACAGTTTTCTTCCGGATTTTAATGATCTTATTTCAATATCAAAAATACTACCTTCTATAGCAATACTACGCTCTTCTTCTTGAATATCGCTCATCAATACAGTGGGTTCTGTTTGTGATAATTTTTTACCAAAAATAACATCTTGTTGACGATTTTTTTTAGGGGATGGCGGAGATGTGCTCCCTTTATTAGTATTTTTTGATTTTAAGGGAATCTCATCAATGGGTTTATTATATTCTATTTCATGCACTTCTTTTAATTCAAAGGATATTTTAGAAAAGAAAAAACTAAATTGAGCAAATAATTGTTGAAGTTGTCCTGACCAGTTATGATTAAAAGCTTGTGTTACTAAAGAAGGAATTGGAACATAAAAAATTAAATGTTGATCTTTAATTTCCCAAGGACATTGGCTTAGTGTTTTTAAAAATAAATAATGACTATGTAATTTAGGATTATGGAGTATCCATTTCCAATAATCTTGAAAATATAACAGATGCTCTGAAAGATCATCAGTATGAATCATTAAAGAAATATGAGCTATGGGTTCAAATGTATAACTTAATTGTTTTAATAATAAATCATACGCATAAATAGAGATTGGTTTAGAAAAAGATAAATAAATATGCCACTGTTCTTCTTCTGGAAATACATCCACTTTTTTGATTTGCCCTGTTGTTAATTCAGGATATTGCGCTAAAGCTGTTTCTGGTAAATTGATATGTGTTAATAAATGCTGATAACGTTCAAAATCATTAAGTTCCATAAGAGCCCCCTTTTCATAAAGAAAAAGGCCTTTGCTTAATGAGCAAAATGCCTTTACCTCTAAAAAACATCAATATAAATATACAATTAAGCGAATGAATCTAATTTTTCCATTAAAATAGTAATAGAATCGAGTAATTGATCTTGATGAACTTCAATACTTTCTCCTGTTTTTCTTAATTTCAGTTCTACTATTTTGTCTGCAGCTTTTTTACCTACAATAATTTGTAGTGGAATTCCAATGAGTTCGCTATCTTTAAATTTAACACCAGGACGTTCTTTACGATCATCGACTAAAACATCATAATGTTCAAATGTTAAGAGTTGTTCTAATTCATCGGTAAGCACCATCTGTGTTTCATCTTTAACATTCATTGGCAAAATATGAATATCATAAGGTGCAATCCCTTTAGGCCAATTAATCCCTTTATCATCAGCATGTTGTTCAACCATTGCAGAAAGCAAACGACTAACACCAATACCATAACATCCCATAATGACAGGAATTTCTCGTCCTGAATCATTAAGCACATAAGCATGCATACTTTCACTGTAACGTGTTCCTAATTTAAAGATATGCCCAATTTCAATTCCTTTAGTGAATTGTAATTCTTGAACACCATCTGGAGCTAGGTCACCAGGTATTGCTAAGCGTAAGTCAGCATAAGTGACATGATTAAAATCACGATTTGGATTTACATTTTGATAGTGATAATCTGTTTCATTAGCCCCAACGATGCCATTTTCTACATCTTGAACCGATAAATCAGCTAAGATTGATATAGATTCTGAAATCTCAATAGGACCAATAGAACCCATTGTTGTATTTAAATAACGGGCTATTTCTTCTTCTGTTGCAGGCTCTAAAATATCGGCTCCTAAATAATTTTTTACTTTTACTTCATTAACTTGATGATCTCCACGAACTAGTACAAGTACTGGTTTTTGATCGGCAATAAATAAAATAGATTTGATCGTTTTTTGTGCAGGAAGATTAAAGAACGCACATACATCATCAATAGTCACTACATTTGGCGTGCTCACTTTTTCTAATTCAAGTGGTGTTTCTGTCTTTTCACTAGGTTCATAATAACTTTTAGCCATTTCTAAATTGGCTGCATAAGATCCATCTGCCACATAACAAATCGTATCTTCACCAATATCTGCAATAGCCATAAATTCTTTAGAATCACTACCCCCCATAGCACCACTATCGCCAATAATCACTTGAAAATTCAAACCACAACGTTTAAAAATCTCACGATAAGCATGCTCGAAATCTTGATAAGTCTTATCTAGACTTTCTTCAGTATCATGGAATGAATAACCATCTTTCATAATAAATTCTCGACCACGCAATAAACCAAATCGTGGACGTTTTTCATCACGATATTTTGTTTGGATTTGATACAAAGATAATGGAAGTTTTTTATAAGAAGTCACTGTTTCTCGAATCAGTTCTGTAAAGACTTCTTCATGAGTGGGTGCTAATAAATAATCACGTTGGTTGCGATCTGAAAGTGTCATTAAATTAGGTCCATAGGTATCATATCTTCCTGATTCTTTCCATAAATCCGCAGGAAGTAAAGCAGGCATTAACATCTCAATTGCATTAATCTTTTCAAACTCTTCTCTTAATATGTGTTCTATTTTATGTAGCACACGTGTTGCTAGAGGTAGATAAGTATATACACCACTTGCAACTTGTCTTACATAACCTGCACGTAATAATAACTGATGACTTAATGCCTCAGCTTCATTTGGCATTTCTCTTAATGTTGGAATTAATAGATGTGATTGTTTCATAACCAATAAACTCCTTTTTTTTATCTTTTTATCTTTTAAATTTTATCTTTTAAAATCATAATGATAGGTTCATAAATGATGAGTAAGTCTATTATAACTTAAAATAGAGATTTTTAGGGGATTAATCTTTATTTCATTAAAAATCGTTGGATATCATTCCATGTCACAAGAATCATTAATACCATAAGTATCGCAAATCCAATTAATGTAATGATGCCTTCTTTATCTTCACTCAAGGGCTTGCCACGAACTCCTTCAATGATATTAAGCACTAATTTCCCACCATCTAAAGCAGGAATCGGTAATAAATTCATAATACCTAAGTTAACACTTAAAAGTCCCATAAATGAAAGCACAGTAATAAATCCTTGCTGGGCAACTTGAGATGACACTTCAAAGATCATTACAGGACCTCCTAATTTATTTAAACTAAATCCTGTAATTAATCCTTTTAAAGCAACAATAATTGCAGTGGATGCACTAAGAAATGCTTGTAAGCCATATCCTATTTTCCCAAAAAAAGATAACTTTTGAATTTTTGGCGCATAAGCAATACCAATTCTCCATATATCTTGTTGTGTATCTTCTGTTTCAATCACCTCTTTTTTAGGGGTGACGGTAACATTTTTTTCCTTACCTTCTTTATTTTTCAGGGTCAATTTAACTGGCGCACCTTCCTTTTTTTGTAACACTTCTGCCAGTTTTTGAGGATTTTGCATCGGTTGTTCATCAACAGCAACTAAATAATCTCCTGCATGAATTCCTGACTTTGCAGCAGGACTATCTGGTTCTACAAAACTGATTTCATTAGTGGAAACAGGCAGTCCTTGTTCAACAACGGGTTTCCCACCTTGTAAAAAAGCAATAAGAATAAAGAGTAAAATAGCTAAAATAAAATTATTTAAAGGTCCTGCAAAATTCGTCAACATACGATCTTTTAAGGAGGCTGATTGAAATTGAACATCAAGTGGGGCGATTTGAATTTCCACACCATTTTCTTCAATAATAGTAGCATCATGAAGCACATCAAAACGCTTTAACATCTGCTCGCCACTTCCATCAAAGGTGTATCCTTCTATGAATAACTCTTTTTCTAAGTCTGCTTGTGTTACTTCTAAAGGAAGTGCATGAATTAAATTTACTTTTTTGCTTGTATTAATTTTTTTAACAAGACCTTCATCAGTCAACACAAGACCTACAGATTGTCCTGGAACCAGTACCGTATCATCATCTCCAGCACCCGCCATCCGTACATATCCACCGATGGGTAACAGTCGAATCGTATAAGCAGTTCCGTTTTTTCGTGTAGCAATCAATTTAGGACCCATACCAATAGCAAATTCTCTAACTAAAATGCCTGATTTTTTTGCGAAATAATAGTGGCCAAATTCATGAACTAATACAATAACACCAAAAACAAAAATAAATGTAATAATTGTTTTAATCAAATAACCCTCTCCTTAATTGTTCCTTAGTAAATTCACGTGTATATTGATCAATATAAAATAAAGTTTCTAAGTCATATGTTTTAGGAATATCAATATGTTCTAAAACCCAAGATAAATATGCTTCAATAGATAAAAATTGAATCTTTTGATTTAAAAATGCAGCAACAAGTACTTCATTTGCAGCATTAAATACAGTAGGCCAGCCACCACCTTTTTTCCCTACATCATAAGCCATTTGAAGTAGCGGAAAACGTGTTGTAGATACCGGTTCAAAATGGAGACTGTGTTCCCATAACTGAAATGACGATGTTTCTTTGTTGCTTAGTCGCATCGGATAAGTCATAGCATATTGAATGGGTTGTTTCATATCATGAGGACCTAATTGTGCCAAATAAGTCCCATCAACACATTCAATAAAAGAATGCACAATACTTTCTTTATGTAATAAGACATCAATAGAGTCATAGTCACGATCAAATAGCCATCTTGCTTCAATAACTTCTAAACCTTTATTCATCATTGTTGCTGAATCTACAGTAATTTTTGCTCCCATAGACCAATTCGGATGTTTTAGCACTTGTGCTAATGTAACGTCTTTTAATGCCTCTCTTGGAAAGTCTCTTAATGCTCCTCCAGAAGCTGTTAACCATAACTTTTTAACTTCATCACGGTATCTTCCTTGTAAACATTGATAAATAGCAGAATGTTCACTATCAATAGGAATAACTAAAGCATCATAAGTGCGAATGGCATCCATAATAAACTCTCCAGCCATAACCAGCGTCTCTTTATTGGCTAAACCAATATGTTTTTTCGCTTGAATAGCAGCTAATGTAGGATAAATAGCAATACTACCCATAATAGCAATAATAACAATATCAACTTCATCTAAACTTGCTATAGTTTGAAGCCCTTCTATTCCTGTTAATAAACAAAAATCATCTTGACTTTCAAAACGAGGTATATGTTCATGATTGACAGCAACATATTTAGGTTTAAATTCATGAATAATGCGTTCTGCAGCTGCTTTATTTTGATAAAAACTAAAGGCCACTAATTCAAAGTGATCAGGATGTTGTCTTATAATCTCTAAAGTATTAGTACCGATAGATCCTGTAGCTCCTAAAATAGCTACTTTTTTACGTGTCATAAATAATGATCCTCTCTTATCGTTAGTTTATAATCGTTAAAATAATCCTAAAATATGCATCAATGGAAAAACAAATAATAAACTATCAAAACGATCTAAAATACCCCCATGTCCTGGTAAAATATTTCCAGAATCTTTCACATGATAAAAACGTTTATAACTAGATTCTACTAAATCTCCAATTTGACCGACAATTGAAAAAATAATACTAAATAATAACATTGTAAATAAAGAATGATTAAAATTTGTTTTGGCTGAAAAAATCAATAAATAAATGAACGAAACAACAACTGCTGAAATAATGCCTCCTAAAGATCCCTCTATAGTTTTATTTGGGGAGATACTTGGTGCAAGATGATTTTTACCATATTTTTTCCCTATAAAGTAAGCACCAATATCTGTCGACCAAACAATTAACAGTGCATAAAAAAGTACAACTAAGCCTTGGGATCTAGCAGCAACAAGGTTTTGAAAGCCAAAGCCAATATAAAGTGTAACAAGAACAGGAAAGGCAATTTGTTCAATATTGAGTTTGTACTTTGATAAAATCGTCCCAATAAAAAATGCAAGAACAACAATATAAAATAAAGTAAAATTAGTGGTTGTCTTTGGCATAAAGAAAAACCAACGGCTAGGTGGCAACACAAGGGCTAAAATACCAATCAG
>JASLFJ010000162.1 GCA_030150665.1 Enterococcaceae bacterium | reverse complement strand
AAATCGATTGATGCTCCAAATTTATTACTGAAAGTCTCTAATATTATCACGATCTACTATTACTGTAATGATTAATCGGGAAAATCGCGGGATAAAAATAGATCTTTGGGGATAATATGTGATAGACTTCTCGCCATTGACTGCAACATAATATGATTTTTTGATTCGTTTATCACTTCACTTACTGCACAGCCCATCTTTTTTTAGTCCGTTTATTTCATTTGCGTAAGTAGGCCTTTTATTTGAGTACCGTTGCAACAGCGTCAATACTTTGGGCCCTATCCTTCAGATTTTATAATCACTCTTTTATTGATATTTGAATACTGATGTCTCAATCAGCAACTATTAAGAATGATGGATAGATTTTCTCCTCTTGCACCTTATTGAGGAAATAATAAAAATGACTATTGAAGTATCGCCAGTTGAAGCGATTTCAACAAGAAAACCCACGATTATTGAAGCATTTATTCCCATAATATTTATGATGTTCTCCCTTGTGATCGGGATCGGTCTATGGGATGTTAGCCCCCATATACCCCTCTTATTGAGTGTCTGTGTAGCGATTATTGTCGCAATGCGCTTAGGTTTTAAGTGGAAAGCGATCGAAACGGGAATGTTAGATGCCGTTCGTCTTGCGCTACAAGCGATTGTAATTCTGATTGTGATCGGTACCATTATCGCCTCTTGGATTGCCGGCGGCATTGTTCCGACCTTGATCTATTATGGGCTCAATCTTCTTAATCCTGCCTATTTTCTAGTTGCTGCATGTGCCATCTGCTGCATTATCTCAATCGCATCGGGAAATGCTTGGACTGCCGCTGGAACAATAGGGATTGCGATTATGGGGATCGGCTTTGGTTTAGGAATTCCTCCAGAGATGGTTGCAGGAGCGGTAATTTCCGGCGCTTACTTTGGCGATAAGATCTCCCCGCTTTCTGAGTCGACCAACTTAGCGCCAGGAATCGTAGGGGTCGATCTCTTTGAACATATCCGCTATATGCTCTATACCACCATTCCGGCATTGATTATCTCTCTGATCCTTTTTACGATTTTAGGCTTCAGTGCAACCGCAGATTTAACTGATACGGCAGCGACAAACTTCACTCTGCGAGAAGATCTTAAAGAGCTCTTTGTGATTTCCCCTTGGCTTCTACTTGTGCCGGCATCGATCATTATTGTAATGATCTTCCGTATACCGGCATTTCCAGGGCTGATGATCGGCTCTATTTTAGGCGTGCTTTGCGCGCTCTTTGTGCAGAATGCTGATCCTAGCATGGTGATGAATGCGCTCTATGATGGTTACAGTATCACCACAGATAATGAGACGCTCAATGAACTTCTTAATAATGGCGGGATTGTCTCGGTCTTCTCGACAGTATCGCTTGTGATTATCGCAATGTGTTTTGGGGGGATTTTAGAATTTACCGGAATCTTCCAGACGATTGTTGCTTCGATTGTCCGTCTTGCAAAGACAACAAAGAGCTTGATTATTGCTACTGTTACCACCTGTATTACCGGCAATATTGTGGGGTGCGATCAATATATGTCGATTATTGTGCCGGGAAGAATGTATGCAGAGGAGTATCGTAAGCGGGGAATTAAAGGCAAGGTTCTCTCACGAACTTTAGAAGATTCAGGAACGATGACCTCGCCACTGATTCCATGGAATACCTGTGGCGCTTTTATGGCAACAACCTTAGGGGTGGCAACATTCGATTATCTCCCCTATACCTTCCTCTGTCTCTTAAGCCCGGTGATTGCGATAGCGTATGCTTTAACGGGATATACCATTGAATATTATGAAGATGGGGAAGCGCCGAAGAAGGTTAGACGCTTTAGAATGCCAAAACGAATCTAATCATCTAATGACCTAATGATCTAGTCAATAGGTAGAGTAGCTAAAAGAGTGATCGAGCGGTCACTCTTTTTTTATGCCGAATGAAGATGAGTCTGCCGATAGCGATCGGGCGTCATGCCGGCAATTTTCAGAAAGAGGGTAATAAAGCTAGAGGTAGAGCGATATCCTAAAGCAAAGGCGCTCTTTTCCACACTATAACCTTTTTCTAAGAGGGCCGAGCCATGAATAAAGCGGAGCCGAGCAGACCATTCGCTAAAGCTCATTCCTAATTCTTTTTGAAAGTAGCGAGCGAGGGTTCTCTCAGTCGTATAGACCCGTTCCGCCCACTCTTTGAGTGTTAAACGTATTGCAGGATCTGCTTCTAGCGCGCTTAAGATCGGCTCTAAGTAGCGATGGTTAGAGAAGGGAAGATAGGTGTGACCGACCATGGCATCTTCAAGTTCATCGATAAAGACACGACTTCGGCGATAATCGCGATCACTCTCTGGCAGATAGATCGCTTTTTCAAAGAGTTCATCAATAATGGCAGCAGCGATAGGGCTCAATTCTAGGAGGGAGGGTTTTTGAGGTAGCTTTTTCGCTTCAGCTTCACAGATATTGACAGAGCGAAAGCGTGCTTCGGCACGGCTATAGCAACTATGCGGGCAGTGGGGCGGAATCCAGATGGCAAATCCCGGCGGGGCAATAAAGCGTTCATGAGCAATTTCGAGGGTAATAACACCATCATTAACTAAGATCATCTGCCCCCAGCTATGTGAGTGGCTTAGGTACTCTGTCGCCTCATTGATCTGTTCATCTAGCAGCATAATGAGTCGTTTAGGGTGATGTAGAAAAGCTTGAAGGGGAAGTTGTTGCACCATAAGAATCTCCAAGGGTGATTGA
>JASLFJ010000001.1 GCA_030150665.1 Enterococcaceae bacterium | reverse complement strand
CGATAAGTTAACCCTTTTCCTGTTTCTTTATAAGTATTGTTCCATTTTGCTAAAAAATGATTAAATACAAATCGGGAACAACCCAATGTTTTATTAATTAATATTTCTTGTTCTTTGTTTGGGTAGATTCTAAATTTATACGCTTTATTCACAATCATTGACGTTCACCTCCTTTTAGTATATATTAATAGCATATATGAATTATTATTGTATGTCACTAGTATATATTTTTAAAGGAGTGTGATACAAATGGAACGTGTACCAAAATTAATTAAGTTTCCTATCGATTTAGTAGTAAGGATTGAGGAGTATCGAAAAAAGAATAATATTAAAAGTTTTTCAGGTACTGTTTACGAACTCATTCGTAAAGGCTTGGAAAAGTAATGGAATAGATCTCTAAAACTCATAGCAAATATTTTTACGTGCAATATTGTTATTAAATATCGAAAAAAGTCGGTAATGATATTCAAGCTGAAATCGAATCAACAGCTAATCATTACGGTTGGCAAATTACTAAACAAGAAATAGACCAAGACCCTATTCATATCCTAATCAGATATTCCCCGAAATGGAGTATTCTTGAAATCGTTAGATTTATTGAAGCAACTCACAACTTATCGAATGTGTTAAAAGCATAACAAATATCTTTCTCAGCATTTTTGGAAAGAATGAATCTTTTGGAGTGATGGATATTTTTCTTGCAGTATTGGAAATGTAAGCAAAGAGATGATCCTAAAATAGATAAAGTCCGTATAATTGTGTAAAAGTAAAAAGGCCATATAACAGTCCTTTTACGGTACAATGTTTTTAACGACAAAAACATACCCAGGAGGACTTTTACATGACCCAAGTACATTTTACACTGAAAAGCGAAGAGATTCAAAGCATTATTGAATATTCTGTAAAGGATGACGTTTCTAAAAATATTTTAACAACGGTATTTAATCAACTAATGGAAAATCAACGAACAGAATATATTCAAGCAAAAGAATATGAACGAACAGAAAACCGACAAAGTCAACGAAATGGCTATTATGAGCGCAGCTTTACGACACGTGTAGGCACGCTAGAATTAAAAGTACCCAGAACACGTGATGGCCATTTTTCACCCACAGTGTTTGAACGTTATCAACGAAACGAAAAAGCCCTCATGGCTTCAATGTTGGAAATGTATGTATCAGGCGTTTCAACTCGTAAAGTATCAAAAATTGTGGAAGAACTTTGTGGTAAATCCGTCTCTAAGTCCTTCGTTTCTAGCTTAACAGAACAGCTAGAACCTATGGTTAACGAGTGGCAGAATCGTTTATTATCAGAAAAAAATTATCCTTACTTAATGACCGATGTACTCTATATAAAAGTACGAGAAGAAAATCGAGTACTCTCAAAAAGCTGTCATATAGCGATTGGAATAACCAAAGATGGCGACCGTGAAATTATCGGCTTCATGATTCAAAGTGGCGAAAGCGAAGAGACCTGGACAACATTTTTTGAATACCTAAAAGAACGCGGTTTACAAGGTACGGAACTCGTTATTTCTGATGCGCACAAAGGATTAGTCTCTGCCATTAGAAAATCCTTCACCAACGTAAGTTGGCAAAGATGCCAAGTTCACTTCCTAAGAAATATCTTTACCACCATTCCTAAAAAAATTCAAAATCTTTCAGAGAAGCTGTTAAAGGAATTTTTAAGTTCACAGATATTAACTTAGCGCGTGAGGCTAAAAATCGATTGATTCATGATTATATCGATCAACCAAAATATTCAAAAGCTTGCGCATCATTGGATGATGGATTCGAAGACGCCTTTCAATATACCGTACAAGGAAATTCCCACAATCGACTAAAGAGTACCAATCTAATTGAACGACTGAATCAAGAAGTACGCAGAAGAGAAAAGATTATTCGCATCTTCCCCAATCAAACATCAGCCAATCGCTTAATTGGAGCCGTTCTTATGGACCTACATGATGAATGGATTTATTCTTCAAGAAAATACATCAATTTTGATAAGTAGAAATGGTAAAAACATTGTATAGCATTTTACACAGGAGTCTGGACTTGACTGAGTTTATGGAAGAAGTTTTAATTGATGATAATATGGTTTTTGATATTGATAATTTAAAAGGATTTCTTAATGATACCAGTTCATTTGGGTTTATAGCTAAAGAAAATAATAAAATTATAGGATTTGCATATTGCTATACACTTTTAAGACCTGATGGAAAAACAATGTTTTATTTACACTCAATAGGAATGTTACCTAACTATCAAGACAAAGGTTATGGTTCAAAATTATTATCTTTTATTAAGGAATATTCTAAAGAGATTGGTTGTTCTGAAATGTTTTTAATAACTGATAAAGGTAATCCTAGAGCTTGCCATGTATATGAAAAATTAGGTGGTAAAAATGATTATAAAGATGAAATAGTATATGTATATGATTATGAAAAAGGTGATAAATAAATGAATATAGTTGAAAATGAAATATGTATAAGAACTTTAATAGATGATGATTTTCCTTTGATGTTAAAATGG
>JASLFJ010000132.1 GCA_030150665.1 Enterococcaceae bacterium | reverse complement strand
CAACATGCTGCTTTTGGCTATTTAGCTCATAGATATCAGCTCACCCAAAAATCAATTACAGGAGCAGATGGTGAACAAGAACCTTCCCCTCAACAACTAGCTACTTTAGAAAACTTTATTAAAGAACATCAAATTCCTGTTATTTATGTAGAATCGGATCATACAGATAAGCTAGCTGCAACATTAGCTCAAGCTACCGGAGCAGAGCTTGACACCTTATATACATTAGAAAGCAAACCCCAAAATGTTTCAGAAGAACAAGCAGATTATCTTTCTTTAATGTATTTAAATCTAGAAGCATTAAAAAAATCCATTCATTAATCCATCATCATCTAAGTACACTATAGGTCAGTGATAAACCCAATCATGATCATAAAAAAGATCCGTAAGTCATTGACTTACGGATCTTTTTTTATTCATTGAATGCAGTGGCTTCTGTTTTATCAATAATCACTAATGTTTGTTCTGGAAATGTATAGCTTGATCCATCAGGATAAACATACTTCCACTGAACCAGAGTATGGTCAAATTGACTATTTATCGTTTTACTCCATAAAATAACACCAAAAACATTTTCATCAAGCACTAAAGGAGTGCCATCTGGAGCAGTACCCGAAATAAAACCATCATTGTTAATTCGTTTACCACCTGGTTTTGATAAAATATCTGCATAAGCTAAAGTAATTTCTGGATGAACTTCAATATGAGGTTGAGCAGTCAGTTCTAAAAGATTTACTGCATACCAACCAATACCTTCATCTTGCCAGCCTATCGTCACTAACTGATCGCGCTCATGTTGATTAACAGTATAGTGATGACTTCCAACTAAAGCATAAGGATTATAAACCCGGTACATTGGATAAGTTTTTTGAAGATCGCTAAACCAACCCACACCTTCATCTTGCCAGCCTAATGTTACTAACATATCTCGCTCTGCTGCTGATAATGTATAGTGATGATCTCCAGATAACGGCGCATAAAGCCGGTAAACTGCATCCCCTTGATAGGGTGCAAACCAACCAATACCTTCATCTTGCCAGCCTATCGTCACTAACTGATCGCGTTCTTCACGATTTCCTGTATAAAAATGTTCTCCATTATACGGGTTATAAACACGGTACATTGGAATTTCCTCAGCCGCTAAAACGTAATGAGTTCCCATAATCATCAAAACAGGAAGTAACCACTTCATTAATCTCAATTTCATCTACTCATCTCCTTTTTCCTATTAGCTACGCAACCCATAACCTCTATCAATAAGTCGCCAACAAATAATAAACAGTACGATGCTAAATCCAAGTAAAATGACTAAAGAAGTAACAATAGAGCCATCAATCACACCTAAAAATCCATATCGAAATCCTGCAATCATATAAACAATCGGATTCAGTTTAGAAACTCCTTGCCAAAATGGAGGAAGGAGCTGAATCGCATAAAAAACTCCACCTAAATAAGTAAGTGGCTGAAGCACAAATGTTGGAATAATAGACACATCATCAAATGATTTAGCAAACAGTCCATTTAATAATCCTGCTAAAGAAAAAACAAGCGAAGTTAAAACACCTGTTAGTAAAATAATCAATATAGAATATACAGAAATTCGTACAAAAAACATAGAAACAAGCGTAACAAGCAGCCCAACAATGAAACTTCGCCCCATACCACCGACTAAAAATCCTGCCATAATAATTGTTGTAGAAACAGGAGCGACTAAGAGCTCTTCAATATTTTTTTGAAATTTTTGTGAGAAAAAAGAACTTGCAACATTTGAATAAGCACTCGTAATAACAGACATCATAATAAGTCCTGGAACAATAAATTCCATATAAGAAAATCCTTCCATCTCACCAACACGACTACCGATAATATTACCAAAAATAATAAAGTAAAGCGATGTAGTAATAACAGGAGGTACAAGGGTTTGTACCCAAATTCTAAGATACCGTTTCGTCTCTTTTTTTGCGAGACTTTTAAATGCAATCCAATTTAAATTATTCATCATGATCATCCTATATTTGTGATTTATTTTGTTCTGTAATATTTAAAAATAGCTCTTCTAATCGATTTGCTTTATTACGCATCGATACAACTTTAATTCCTTGATCATTCCATTGATCAAAAATGCCATTAATGCCTTGATCACGACAAACCTCAACAGCAATCGTCTGTTCATCTTCAAAATGATAAGTATATCCTTCAAGTGTCGGTTTTGTCTGATAAGGAGCCACATCAAAAAGAAACACTTCATAATTGAGTTGAGCTAAAAAGGTAGATAATTTAGTATCTGCAATGAGTTCTCCTGATTGAATAATACCAATATGTCGGCATAATAGCTCAGCTTCTTCTAAATAATGTGTAGTCAAGATAATCGTCGTTCCTTGTTGATTTAGCTCTCTTAAAAAGTCCCACATATCCCGTCTTAACTCAATATCTACACCTGCTGTAGGTTCATCTAAAATAAGTAATTTAGGTTCATGAATTAGTGCTCTAGCAATCATCAAACGTCGCTTCATCCCACCCGATAACATTCTAGCACGTTCATGACGCTTATTCCAAAGATCTAACTTTTTTAAATAATACTCTGCTCTTTCGTAAGCAACATCTTTGGACACACCGTAATACCCAGCTTGATTGGTTACAATTTGTTCCACAGTTTCAAAAGGATTAAAGTTAAACTCCTGAGGAACTACCCCAATGCAGCGCTTAGCTGCAACAATATCTTGATCCATAGAATGACCAAAAACATAAACCTCTCCAGATGTTTTATTAACAAGAGAG
>JASLFJ010000091.1 GCA_030150665.1 Enterococcaceae bacterium | reverse complement strand
CTTATTGGGATCCAGAAGCACGAGGAGCTATTTTTGGTTTAACACGCGGCACACAAAAAGAAGATATCGTCAAAGCCACACTAGAATCTATTGCCTATCAAACAAAAGATGTCATCGAAACGATGCAAGAAGATACACAATTAGCGATTCCTGTATTAAGTGTGGATGGGGGAGCTGCACAAAATAATTACTTAATGCAATTTCAATCTGATATTTTAAATATCCCTGTCATCCGCACACAAAATTTAGAAACCACAGCACTCGGTGCAGCTTATCTTGCTGGAATTGCGATTGGCTATTGGGATAGTTTAGATGAGTTAAAACATTTGAAAACATCAGGAACTACTTTTCGTCCAAAAATGAGTTCTGAAAAAAGACAACAGCTTTATCTTGGTTGGAAAGCTGCTGTTTATGCGACACAAGCTTTTCAACCCCCTACATCATCATATAAATAAGGAGGTCTTTTTATGACATTATCTCAAGGATTTATTAGTGAATTTATCGGAACCGCACTGCTTATTTTATTAGGAAATGGTGTTGTTGCAGGAGCGCTGCTGCCTCAAAGTAAAAGTCATGATTCTGGATGGATTACGATTACTTTCGGCTGGTCCATGGCTGTTACTGTGGCTGTTTATAGTGTTGAATGGCTAGGACCTGCTCATCTTAATCCTGCTGTAACAATAGCAATGGCATTATCTGGAGCATTTGCTTGGAATTGGGTAATTCCTTTTATAATCGCACAAGTACTTGGAGCAATGTTTGGTGCCTTACTGGTATGGATTACTTATTTACCACTTTGGCAAGCACAAAAAGATAGCGATGCGTTGCTTTCTTGCTTTGCAACACAACCTGCTGTTTATCATCCCCTAGCAAACATGATTACAGAACTTATCGGTACGTTTGTCTTAATTATGGCACTTCATGTCAGCCAACTCTACGAATTAACAACGGCTTTTTTACCTATTTTTGTAGGAATTTTAGTGTTTGCGATTGGTCTATCTTTAGGAGGGCCTACAGGCTATGCAATCAATCCTGCACGAGATTTTGGACCAAGACTAATGTATCAAATCCTTCCGATTCAACATAAATCAGATGCAAACTGGCGCTATGCCTGGGTGCCTATTGTAGGTCCTGTTTTAGGCGCTATGCTTGCAACCGTTGTATGGATGTTATTAGCTCCTTAAACCGCCAATAAAAATTATAATTGTTTCTTTTAATATAAATAAAAACGCTAAGGGTTTAAACCCTTAGCGTTTTTATTTAGCGTTTGAACCTATGCCTATCCAAAGATCCACTGTGATTTTAGATATTTGAGGTGCTTTTTGACGTGAATGATTCCATGATAATGGAGACATCTGCCAAAGTGCTTCAGAACACTCTGAAGCAACATCCCACTGATAAGTTACACGTTCCCACTGAGTATGATTATACATTTTAGAAAACATATAGCGAGAATGATCTTGATGATGTTGCCAGCGATTTGGCTGATCTGGAAAAATATGTTGTCTAAGCTCTGTTAAATAATACTGAGCAGGAAAGACTTTAATCACAACGCCTTGAGATGATAAAATACGTGAAAATTCGTCATACATGGCCGGGGATAAAATATTTAAAATAACACTTACTGTATGATCTTGAAGGGGTATATTCGTTAAATCAGCCATTGCCCATATACCAGGAATAGATAAAGATGTAGCTAATGTAATCCCTGATTTAGACAAATCCATCGCAAAATAAGAATATGTATCATGCCACTTCGCCATTTGATGCGTAAATGATCCTTCACCGCACCCAGCATCCACAAGCCACCCTGTTTCCTTACTAGGAATATACTCACTTATCTTCTGTAACAATAGATCATACATTCCGGATTCAATACATGTTCTTCTTGCTGAAAATAATGCTGCACTATAATCGGTTTTTGGCGCCTTTTTCACAAAACAAAGCGTCCCTTTCTTAGAAATATCAAAACGGTGTTGATTCACACACACTAAGCTTCTAGGTGCATCAAAATACATTTCACGATGACAATAAGGACATCTAAACTCTTTTTCAAAGGTCTGAAGACAGTTTGCGGTATATTCCCATTTCTTTAGCTTCATCACGATCCTCCTTAAAGGACTGGAGAGAGCAGTCTAGAAAATTTTTGTTTAAAACGAAGCCACGCACCTTGTTGTTGAATCATCTGATCAGTCAGCTCTTCAGAAAGCTCCATATCTTCTAAAAAGGTTAAAGCATATTCTGCAACAACAACAGGATCATACATAAATGCATTGACTTCAAAATTAAGAGAATAGCTTCTAATATCTTGATTAGCAGAACCGATGGAAATCCACTCTTTATCTACTAACATCGTTTTTGAATGTAAAAAGCCATTTTGATAAATAAAAATACGCACACCATCACTATGCAGCAATTGAGCATAATACTGAGTTGCTCGATAAATAAAAGGATGATCTGGCATACATGGAATCATAATCCGAACATCAATACCTGAAGCTGCTGCTATTTTAAGCGCAGAAATAACACTTTCATCAGGCACTAGATAAGGAGTTTGAATCCAAACACGCTCTTTAGCAGCTGAGATAAATTTAATATAACCTAATTTAATTTGTTCCTTTTGAGTTGCTGGACCACTTGAGACAATTTGCAGTGGTGTATCTCCTGTCACGGTAGCTTCTTTAGGAATAGGGAAATATTTTGCATCATAACTGACATGTTCTGATTCATGAATAGATGCATTCCAATCTCTTAAAAACCGTGTTTGTAGCCCTAAAGCACCTGGCCCAATAATACGAATATGAGTATCTCGCCAGTAACCAAATTTCGGACTTTCTCCTAAATACTGATCACCCACATTAAAGCCTCCAGTATAAGCGACCTTACCATCAATCACAACAATTTTCCGGTGATCATGATAATTAATTCTAAATCTTAATAAAGCATTTTTTGAGGTAATAAATGATTCTGCATATCCTCCAGCATCAATCAGTGGTTTAAACCACCTTTTCGTTGTTCCGCGGGAACCAAATGCATCATAAAGCACACGTACTTCTACGCCTTGATGGGCTTTTTCAATTAATAAATCACGAAATCTTGTCCCAATTTGATCACTATAAAACGAGTAATATTCAACATGAACACTTTCTTTAGCAGCCCTAATATCTTCAAAAAGCGTTTCAAATTTTTCATGTCCGTCATTAAAAATACGAATTTGGTTACGTTTAATCACAGGTGCAGCATCAATCGTTGCAAAAAACTGCATGACTTCAGAAGTTTCTGTTCCGTATTCTAAAAAATTAGAAAAAATAAAGTTATCACTCGCACTTTCTTCTTGAAGCAGTCTTTCTAATCCTTTATAATCTTTCTTTCTAATCTTAAAAGCACCTTTAGTACTTAACCCTCTTCCTGTAAACAAATATAAAATAAATCCAAATACAGGAAGTAGCGTAAGTACAACAAGCCAGGCCCAGGTTGCCGCAATATCTCTAGGTTTCATAAATACCGTAATAATCGCACCAATCGTATTAATTAAAATAATAAGCGAAAATATATCGACAAATGTAATCATCCCTGTCTCTCCTTTCTTCATAAAGTTTCCTAACCAACTTCTAACATTTCATGCTATAATAAATTACACGGTTACATTTATCATGTAACATTATAATCTTTATGATTATACCATATTCTCTAAATACTGAGATACTAAAATATAACATGTAAGGAGGTGCATATCATGGCTCTTTATGAATTTTGCGCTGAAAATTTTACAGATATTCCTAAAGCAATCCAAGCTGGAGCACATCGTATTGAACTTTGTGATCATTTAGCAGTTGGTGGAACAACTCCTAGTTTAGGCGTTATTTATGAAACTCTAAATTACACACACGATCATGATGTGCCTGTTATGGTCATGATTCGTCCACGAGGTGGCGATTTTCACTATAACGATATAGAGCTGAAAATGATGGAATATGATATTTTACAAGCAAAACAATTAGGGGCAGATGGTGTGGTCTTTGGCGCTTTAACTGAAGATAAAACGCTCGATCATGAAGCAATGTCTATTTTATTAGATGCTGCTCAAGGTATGCAAGTTACTTTTCATATGGCATTTGATCATATTGTATCTTTTCCAAAACAACTGGAAGCACTAGACTGGTTAGCAGCACATCATGTTACACGTATTTTAACACATGGTAGCTTAGCTGGAACACCGATTGAACAAAATATACCTACACTGCTTTCTCTTAAAGAATATGCTCAAGATAGAATTCAATTATTAATCGGTGGCGGTGTCACTTATAAAAATGCAGTGATGCTAGAAAAGCAAACTGGAATTCATGAACTCCATGGAACTAAAATTGTTCCTATCACTAAATAAACTTATATAGAAAGAAGCGAAAAAAATGACAGAAACTCTTTATCCTCCATGCCCACAATGCGGCTCAACCTATACTTATGAAGATCGTGATCTATTGATTTGTCCTGAATGTGGCTTTGAATGGCAAGCTCAAGCTCAAGATGAAGGAATAGAAGAAACATTAACCGTAGTTGATGCTAACGGAACTCCATTACAAGATGGTGATACGGTGACTATTATTAAAGATCTAAAAGTAAAAGGTGCAAGCGCTCCTTTAAAAATGGGAACAAAAGTCAAAAATATTCGCCTCACAGAAGGTGATCATAATATCGATTGTAAAATACCTGGATTTGGTCCAATGCAGTTAAAATCAGAATTTGTAAAGAAAAACTAATAAAAAATAAATAAAAAACCTTGTGTCGCTCATTGTACTTATTCAATCTTTTGGGATTGATATTATAAGTACATAGTGACACAAGTTTTTTTATTCTGCTTGATGTGCTAAACGACTTGCAGCTGCTGCTGCAATGGCACCTACTAAATCATCTAAAAATGTATGAACTGATCCTGAACTGTGATCATTCAGTTCTTTTAAAATTCCAGGCTTAACTTTGTCAATATAACCATAATTTGTATATCCTATTGAACCATATAAATTAACGACTGATAAAGCCATTGTCTCATCTACTCCGTATAAACTTACATCATTACCAATTAGTGATTGAAGCGGTTCTTTTAATTGATGCTGCTCTGCTAGTTCATCTAATGCAATTCCTGTCAGTAATGCATGCTTTACTTCTCTTTTTTCTAATACTGATTTAACATGAATTAGGCACTCATCAACAGTTAAATCTGGATGATAAGGTGCTTGTAAAAATAATACTAAATCAGCAATATCCAACAATGTAACTCCTCTTTGCATCAATAACTGCTCCATATTCAATGCATCCATTTTCATACTTACCTCCAATTAAATAATAGAGGGTGCAGATCTTAAACAACATGCTTCAGTCAACAGATCTTTAGATTGCCATCCAGAAGTAACAATAATTCCTTCATGATCTTTAGAAAAAACAACTGCTGCAGGAATTTGTTTGATACCCCACTCTCTCATTAAAGCTTGATCTTTAATATATATTTTTCTAATAAATTCTAAATTATGATAATCATCAATAAACATCTCTTTATCTTTACAAAAAGATAAGGCTAAATCATAAATATGAGACTTATTCCACTCATTTAATCCTTGAAGTGCTAAAAAGAATTCTCGAGCAAAGCGATTGCCTTGTAGGGATAATGCATAATAGACACGACTAATATAGCTACTTAAAATCATTTGTGTATTGTAATGTGCTAACTTATTATCATGTGATTGTTGATACTTTAATTGTTCATAAACAGAACGCGGAGTAAAAGAAAGTGCCATATGTACTTTAATCGATTGAGGTAATAATCTTTGAAGTTCATGAACACGTTCTACTGCTAAAAAACTATCGTGATGTACAGGATCCACAAACAAAAACAATTCTGTCACAATCATGATCTCCTTTCTCTTCTAAATAACTATAAGACATATCAGTCCTTTTGTATTTGTGCGTGAATCATTCGTTTAATTTTACTTTCTGCAGGAATATATTTTAAGTTATGTTGCTCATAAAATAAAGCGACATCCTTTTTACCTTGCACTATGTCGTTAACTTCAATTTCTAACTCATAATCTCTAATCCCAACATATTCATTTAAATCAAGCATTATATCCATCGAATCATAAAACACATGACATCTTTTAGTAGCAAGACAGCCTATACAGATAACAGATGCTTCTTCAAATGAAGGATCCCATTGTTTTAGCCAAGTTACTAACGCTTTTGGTAAATAAACTCGATCTTTTTTCAATATACTTTGTACTTCTAACTCAGTCATCTCATAATGAAACTCTTGACTGATTGTATCTGTCAATGCATACTTTACAGTCCATACCGCAGGTTTCATATCTTCTTCGTATACTCTTACTCTTAATGTTGCTTTTCTATTTGAAAACCAGCTATTCATTGTATCATAATAATAGTTATATTGCCAAAAAATTTGATGGTTTTTAGAAGAAAAATAATTAAGAAAGTATAAATACTGTTGCTTTGTCAATAATGTTTTAAACTCAATTTCTTTTTCTTCCACCATCTTACGCTCCTTTTACCTTATCAGTCTTTTTCATGTCACTGGTTCTTTTTTACCTCTTTTTATCTATTTCGTCAACTCTTTTGACTTATTTCAAAAAAATGAACCTATTTCTCATTTTATATTTATAAAAACTTATGATAAAATACACATAACAGCAAATAATATCTATATAGAGTCTTAAGAATACATTATATAAAAAAGAGGAATGCTTTATGAATGATTGGCAACAATTTTTAATGCCTTATGAGCAAGCCGTCCAAGAAT
>JASLFJ010000089.1 GCA_030150665.1 Enterococcaceae bacterium | reverse complement strand
CAACCATATATTTTATTAAGTAATAATACAATAGAAGCATCTTATCCTAGTAAGAATCCATCACGATTTAGTGTTAAAAATCGTAGTGAAAATGAAGCTACTATTTGTTATAAAAAAGACAATAATAGTGAAGAACTATGTGGTTCTATAATTATTAATAATACAGAACAAAAAATTATGTGGAATGGTATGCAGGGAAGTTATGATAGTAAGGATAATATATTAACATTAAATTCTGGAGTGATTAATTTTAATTTTAAAAATGAAGCAGAGTTAGCTCATTTTTGGGAAAATCAAGCAATTGAAGTTATTATTGATGGTGATGATGAAGTTATTGATGAAGAAGAGATTTCTAAATATGACATAAAAAAAGTTATATTTGATTCTGAGATTCCAATGCAGTCAACACAAGACATGATCTACTTATTAGGTATTTTTGCAAGAGAGTCTTTAGATGGCACTTCATATTGTAGCGAGGAGTCTACAAAAGATAAGTATTTTTGTAATTTAGAAGAGATTGAAGGCCTTGATAAGTTAACTTCTCATAAACCAATCAATATAGCAGGTATGTTTACAGGAAATAAAGGTATTAAAAAGATTGATTTGAGTAAGTTTCGACCAGAAGTTCGATCCAGTGATAAATATAGTGCTTTTGAAGGAACTTTTAAAAATATGAGTGGGTTAAATGAAATAACACTTCCAGTTTTAAAAGAAAATGAAACTTTATTAAAGGAGACATTTCTTGGTGATCCTAATTTGAAAAAAATTGTAATTCCACCTATAGGTTCAATAAATAATCCAGAACAGGTACCGATTATTAATTTTGAAAATTCAGGATTAAAAAGCCAAAATAGAAATGTTAGTGGTTTTGAAAAAAATAGTGGTTGGATTAGTAAATCATTAGAAAAAGCATATAAAAAAGATGAATTAGGTGTGTTTGCTTTAAACCCAAAAAATGATATAGAACTTGTATGGCAACCTCAAGGAAATGATATAACAGTAAACGTTAAAGATCTTGATGGTATATATAATGATCCTAAGCAGGAGTTTAAAGATCTTGGTTTATATGATTATGTACACGTTGATGTGCATAGTAATAATGGCAGAAGTGCAACAATTACAGATGATATAAATCCTAAGGATGATATTAAGATAGGTAATAAAGGAGATTTAATCTATCAAGAAGATAATGATTTATATATTAAGTCAAATAAATTATTTACTGATATTCCAAATATTACATATACAGTTGAGTTAAGCGCAAACAAACCGATTGAGTTAAGTATCTCAGTACCTGAAATCATGTCATTTGGTATTAATAAAGTAGGGATAAAAGAAGAACGACCGATTAGTTATCCGGATCCATGGAAATTAGCAGTTAAAACGAATATTCCTAGTAAAAATTGGAAGATACAAGTGATACAGACAAAAGATTTAGCAAAAAGTAAATCTAGGATTATTTGTGAAGGAAAGAGTAATTGTTTTGTCTATCATGATAAATCAGGAAATACACAGTCTTTATCTAGTGAGGAAGCTTTAATTTTAGATTCTAATCAGTTTGAATTAAATGAACAAGATAAGAATCTTTGGACTGCAGAATGGGGAAGAAAGACAAAACATAATTATGGATTATTCTTTAATACCGCAAATATTCCATCTAATATTCAATTAGGTACATATAAAACAGAATTTTTATTCAGCATGGTTAATGCGTTTTAATTAGCAATCAATTATTTGATATATAAATAGATAAGTATATGTGTGATTAAAGATGTATAATCAACATGATAAAAAACACCTATAGGAAACGGAACTGATCCACATTTATGTGGGACACAATAAAAAAGCACTTCTTGTTGAATTCAAGTTAAATGAATTTAACAGGAGGTGCTTTTTAGTATGGGAACAAGAATATCATATTCATTAGAAGTTAAGCAAGCAGCAATAAAGATGAAATTAGAAGGTAACTCAACTAAAGAAATAATGGAGAAACTAGGCATTAAAAATAAAATACAAGTCCAAACATGGTGGTGGCATCTAAATTGTGCAAAACATCGATTTCCTCAACCTTTTGGAAAACAATATACATATGGTAAAGGATCTAAAGACTTAAGTGAAGTTGATAAATTGAAACTTGAAAATAAATTTTTAAAGAATAAAATTGCTATTAGGGAAAAGTACAACGCATTAGAAAAGATGTGGTGTCACAACTATTTGTAGAAGGGTTTGCCAATTATTGGGTATTACAAAATCAACTTATTATCGTTGGAAAAAGCAATCATTTATATCTGGGATAACAGATATGGAACAGTTAATTCAAAAAGTGTGTAGCATATCGGTTTACTTATGGCTATCAAAGAGTCACTAAAGTGATAAGAAGAATTCAAATCATAAACAAAAATATGGGAGGAATTGCCGTATAAACGTAAAAAAGATAAAGAGCATTAGCAAGGTTCAGAAAATATGTGACAACATTACAACCGTTATTTTAAAAGTAAGAAGCACTTTAGAAAATGAGTAACAGATATCACTGATCTGTTCTTAGCTTTAAAATGATGTATTGATCCTCGATTATAGATTTATATAACAGAGAGATAGTTGCTTATAGTATTAGCAATAAACAAGATATAAATTTTGTATTAGATACATTAAATCAATTACCAAAAGTTAGCGATTGTTTTTTATATAGTGATTAAAGATCTGTGTATACAGACTATACCTATCATTAAGAAGGAACAAAAGGAGGCTTTATCATTCCTGTAAAGGAACTTTTTCCGGTAATTCCTGCATTGAATTGTCTTATTCCTGTCTAAAGTCTGAAACGTTCTGTCTCGATAGACTTAGTAATGAGCCTATATTTATTGTAATTCAAACTGTGATAGCTTATATTAAGTATTATCATAAAATAATAAAATACGAATTCAACAAAAATTAGGCTACAAATCACTGATAGAATATCGGTAATCTGTAATCCATAAGAAAGCTTTTTTGATACTATTTCATTTTAATGGATCAGTTCCTTATATCTCAAGATATAAACTATAGGTGTTTTGATAGATTAATAGGTGTACAAGATCATTTTTATTCATGTTATGTAGAGTTATTATTCAGATATTATGATTAATTATTATTATTTTTATCATATTGATAATAACTAATTAATATTTTATTTGTTATTTATAATAAATAATAAAAAGCTATTCATTTATTTTTTTTCTAAATGAATAGCTTTTTACATTTGATATTTTTACTTTTATTATTTTAATACTGTTTATCTATAATAATATTCTTTTATGACTATTATAATATTATTTTTTATAGGGAATGCTCAATCAATAGTTGATGTATTGTTATCATTTACTATTGGATCCGATATATTAGATTGATCATTAGAAGAGTCAGTAGGATTTTCTGGGAGAGCAGGTTGTGTTGGTTGATTTGGTACCTGAGGA
>JASLFJ010000081.1 GCA_030150665.1 Enterococcaceae bacterium | reverse complement strand
TCAAATCATAGTTTCCTGTACGCAGTGCATCTGGAACAGAAAATTCTTGATTCATAGCCGCATATAATTGCGCAGCATACATATAACCTAAAGCATAAGATGGAAAATATCCAAAACTACCTCCAGACCAATGCACATCTTGTAAAACACCTTCTAAATCATTTTGAGGTCGAATTCCTAAATACTCTTCATATTTATCAGCCCATATTTTTGGTATTTCTTGAATATCTATAGATTCATTAAAAATCATCTTTTCAATTTCATAACGAATAATAATATGTAATGGATAGGTTAATTTATCAGATTCAATGCGAATTAAACTTGCTTTTACTTGATTAATTCCTTGATAAAATGTTTTTAAATCAATATCATCAAAAATTCCATCCATCATTTCTTGAAACTTTGGATACTGATATTGCCAAAATGCGTAATTTCCTCCAACTAAAATTTCATAAAATAATGATTGTGATTCATGAATTCCCATAGACACTCCAGTAGATAATGGGGTTTTATCATACTGTGGATCGATATTTTGTTCATAAATACCGTGACCTGCTTCATGGATTACACCAAAAAGTGCCATACTTACATCATGTTCATCCCATCTTGTTGTAATACGTGCATCATTACGATTAATCGCTAACATAAATGGATGTACCGTATCATCTAATTTTCCTCTACTAAAATCATAACCTAATTCATCTACAAGATAGGTTACATATTTCTTTTGTAATTCTTTTGGTACATAACGATTTAAAAATGATGTATCTATACTTTCTTTTTTATCTAATACTGCTTTAATATCTAAAATACCTTCTTTTAATGTCCCAAATACCCGATCTAACTCTTCTGTAGTAAGTCCTGGCTCATATTGGTCTAATAATACATCATAAGGTGTTTTTTGATCTGTACGCCATAACGGAATAAATTCTTGTAATAATTCAATAATTTTAGATAAATATGGTGCAAAAAGATCAAAATCTTTAGCTTCTCTTGCTTTAAGCCATGCATGATGGGCTTCAGCAGTAGTTTGCACAAATAATTGATATCTATCTTCAGGTATTTTATGATTTAAATCATAATTTTTTAATACTTTTTCAAATACTTTTTCTCCAAATTCTGTTAGTTGTTCTGGATTTTCTTTAAAATATGCAACAAATTCTGGCATTTGCTCATGAATTTCTTTGCGGAAAATTTGACCACTTAAATAACTAATCACTTCAGAACGTTGATCTGAAGCTGCTTCTGGCATACCTGTTTGGCTATCATATTCTAAAAGTGCTACTGCTTGTTTTAATAAATAAATCTCATTTAAATATGCTAAAAACTTTTCTTCCATAATATAATCCATTAAAATTCCCACCTTTGTCTATCATATAAAATAAAACTTAATCAATATAAGTATATAATATTTTTACTTATCTGTCTGAATGCATCTTACTCTCTTTAACACTATTTTTTTGTTTAGGAGGACGTTTTCCCCAAAATTGGAATAAGTCTGTACGAATAGCCCCGTTATATAATTTTCGTTTTTTCGTTGCTTTTTCTCCATAATATTGCTCAAAATCAAGATCACTCGTTAAAATATATTTACTCCATGTTGTTAATGGACGATAACACACACCCATTTGTTGATACAAAGCTCTAACAGCATCTTCTTCACCAAGACGTTCTCCATAAGGAGGATTAGCAACAATAACACCATACTCTTTTGTTGTATGGAAATCAGAAAGTTGCATTTGTTTGAATTGAATCACTGATCCTAATCCAATCTCATCTGCATTATTTTGTGCAATTTGAATCATTTTGCCATCAATATCCGTACCTAAAATATCTAACTCTCTGTCATATAACGCAACTTCATCTGCATGCAAACGAACCTTTGCAAAAATATCTTCTGAAAACCATTCCCAAGTTTCACATAAAAATTCCCGGTTAAACCCAGGCGCAATATTTTGACCTATAAGGGCTGCTTCAATACAAATAGTGCCTGAACCACATACAGGGTCATAAAAAGGCCGATCTGGCTGCCAATTGGTTAACATCACTAAAGCAGCTGCCATATTTTCCTTAAGAGGGGCTCCACCTTTTGCTGTTCGGTATCCTCTTTTAAATAACCCAGGTCCTGTCGTATCTAAAGTAATGGTCACTTCATCTTTAAGTAGTGCAACTTCAATAGGATATAAACTTCCTGTTTCTGGCAAACGATCATAGCGATGATATACTTCTTTTAAACGCTCTACAATTGCTTTTTTAGTAATTGCTTGACAATCAGAGACACTGAATAATTTTGATTTTACTGATTTTCCAGATACTGGAAATTCTGCATCCATAGGCAAATACTCTTCCCAAGGTAATGCTTTTGTTTGTTCAAAAAGTTGTTCAAATGTTGTCGCTTTAAATCGACCAACAATAATTTTTACACGATCTGCCGTTCTAAGCCATAAATTAGCCGTAGCAATCGTTTCCAAAGTTCCTTCAAAATAAGCTTTACCATTTTCAACATGGCATTCGATACCTAAATCTCTTAATTCTTTCCCGACTAACGCTTCTATTCCACTTGCTGCAGTAGCTACTAATTGAAATTTTTTCATCACTGTATTCTCCCACTATATTAAAAAATAATTAATCATCCATGATAATATAAAAAAAATTCCTCCCATACAACAATGGAAGGAATCCCTGAAACTGTAACATTCTATAAGCCATGTTCTGTATTATTTTCTCTCAGGGAAAGAAAATAACGGTAATCATTTGTCTACAAAGTATATATACTTTGTCTTTTCCACGCGTTCCATTATTCCGCTAGAAAAGTGCCCCTACCATTGTTTGGGTTGCTCACTCGAGGGGTTTACCGCGTTCCACCAATTTTATTTCTAAAATTGCTTCGTCACTGTGGCACTTTCAGGGATACTCAAACATAGCACATAGCCTTAGTTTTTTTTCCCGCCGTAATTTATCATTGATAAATCCCTTAGCTTATGATTTCGCTAAGCACGAACACTACAAACATCTCAGTTTGTGTGAGCATGGACTTTCCTCAACTTATTACTAAGCTGCAATTACCCGAATGTTACATATCGTATGCCATCATTTTAAAATGAATGCTTATTAAAATTGTCGTGTCATATCTAAGTCATCTGTAACCGATGGTGTAGATGTTGGACGTTCAGTAGTATTTAATTTACTACCAAAGACTTGTTTTTCTAAATTAGATAAACGTTTTAAAATATCAAAGTTAGTAACAGCATTACTTTTTGGTGATTCTTTTTGTAATCTTGATAGCGTTGCTTGACTTTTATTTAACTGTTCTACTTTTAGCATTAATCTTTGATTTTCTTCTCTAAGACTTGCAATTTCCTTATTGTATGCTTCATAATCTTTAATAATTCCATCTAAGAATTCATCAACTTCAACTGGATCATATCCACGCATTTTATTTTTAAATTCTTTTTGTAAAATATCTTTTGCACTATAATTTAATTTTGTCATGCTCACACCTCATTTTCCATCCAATGATTAACCATAGAGATCTTCTCATAGCTTCTGTTTTCATTGTATCAAAAAAACTTATAAAGTTAAAGATAAGATTCATAAAAACTATGTTTTATTCTTTAATTTCAATCCATTGATGTATAGATTTATCGATACGTATACTTTGATAATAGTAATGAAGAAAAATTCTCCAATGTAACCAATAACTTGAAGGCGCTAAAGATCCTGTCCATTCATCAGCACAATATGTTTGAAATAATCGTTCAATTTGATGGGTTAAATCTATATCATTTT
>JASLFJ010000066.1 GCA_030150665.1 Enterococcaceae bacterium | reverse complement strand
ATGGTGGACAACGTAAATATATTCTTGTTGAGCAAGGTGAATATTTTGATACTGTCTTAAAGCCTCGTATTCAAAAAGTCATTTATAGTCAAAACTGGAAAGATGGTAAGCCGCTCAATCCTGAGACGGGTATGAGTCATTGCTTAAAGGTTATGAAACTTGAGAGTTATGAGGATACATTGAATAACCTTGAGCTTATTCGTAGTAAAGCCCAGGAAAAGTTATTTGAAAATGACAAGTTAACACCAGAACAAAAAGATGATTATTTGATGCACTATATGCTTAACTTTGAAAGCCGAGGCTCTCTTTTGAGTGTGAAGGATTTCTATAATCCCTTTGATTATAAAATGAAAATTACGATCGATAGCGCTGGCGCTTATGAAGAAGTACCTGTTGATCTGATTGAAACATTTAACTATCTCATTGGGCTTAAAGTGCGTGATATCGACTATCAAATCGAGCGAGGCTATGTGCAAGTCACAGGAACTACCCGAGATGGCGAATATACAACGATTATCTGGCGTGATTGCGAGAAGCTCTCTTATAACGATTTAAATGCACTCATTGAAAAACTGAAAATTAATGCAACAGATAGTGAATATGATCTTATTTATGTAAATGGAGATCATAATATTGCGAATCGTAATATGAGTGTTGATGGTACTGAAAAGACGCTTAAAATTCGCTCTATTGAAAATGATTTTATGCAGTTGATGTTTGAGGAGCAATAAAATGAGTAGAGCTTCTAAGCAAAAAAGTGTAAAAGCGAATTTTCATGATCAATTGATATTGTCTAAATGGATTTGGAGTAAATTCAATCCAGATCATTTAACTGCGATGACTGAGATGTTAGACCATTCTCAATTGGAGGGCGTAGAGATTGATGGCGAGAATACAGGGCAAACAAAATTTTTTAGTGTCCTGACAAATGATCTCTATGCAAAACATCAAATTGATGAAGATACTTTACGTCGTTACGATCTCAATATTGTGAAACACTGGCAACAAATTACTGAAAAACGTAATCGGACGGAAGGGCATATTTTAAACTTAAAATATTTCCAATATTTATCACTTTTATTTACGGAAATCTATTTGGATCATTACTTTAATCAGATGGAAGTGATGATCGATGAGCTAAATACTCAAATTGCAGCATTTAATGCCGAGCAAAAAAATAGCAGTGACCATTTCCAAAATTATATCCCGGAAGATCTCAATAAAGTCAGTTTTTGGAATGCGACAGGAAGTGGTAAAACACTCTTAATGCATGTGAATATTCTACAATATTTAGCCTATTTTAAAGCCAGTAATGGATCAATGGCTGATCCGGATCAGATTATTCTATTAACCCCTAATGAGGGCTCGAGTCAGCAACATTTAGAAGATTTTAAGCAATCAGGAATTACGGCATCGTTGTTTGATAAATCTATGCGAAGTTCTGAAATAGGATTTAAAGACACGGTCAATATCATCGATATTAATAAACTTGGAGATCGAGATGGCGATAAAACTGTCGCGACAGAGAGCTTGGAGGGAAGTAATCTTGTTCTGATTGATGAGGGGCATCGAGGAACCAGCTCCGCTGGAATCTGGATGGAAAGACGCGACATTTTAACCAGAAATGGTTTTAGTTTTGAGTATTCGGCAACATTTGGTCAAGCCGTGAGCAAAGCAAGTAATGTCATTAAGTCTGAAGAGGATGCTAAAAAGAGTAAGGCTAGAATGTATTTTGGTGGACATTCTAAAAAGATACTCGATGGCTTAGATGAAAGTGATTTACAAAAGTTAGAGCTGAATGAATTAGAAAAAAGTAAATGTCGTAGAGAAGCACTGCGTGAAGCATATGCTAAAAATATTTTGTTTGATTACTCTTATCGCTATTTCTATAAAGATGGTTATGGCAAAGAAGTGAATATCTTAAATATGAAGGATTATAGTGATCATGCAGATCGCGATCTCTATTTAACGGCTTGTTTATTAACATTTTTTCAGCAGCAATATTTGTATCAGAAAAATGGTGCAAAACTCGAGAAATTTAACATAGAACATCCTCTTTGGGTATTTGTTGGTAATCGCGTTAATGATGATAATTCAGATATCTTTGTTGTTGTTGAATTTTTAGCTAACTTTTTAGATCAACAGTATAAAGAGCGGAATATTGGCTGGCTTCAAGATTTAGTCACTAATAAAGGACGATTGCTAGATCAACAAGGAAATAATATCTTTATAAATCGTTTTGAACCTCTGTATGGAAAAGGTGGTGCAGAGCTTTATCAAGAAATTTTAGAGCTATTTTTTAATACGACGAGTAATCAACGACTGAATATCATTCGGGTAGCCTCGAATAGTGGGGAATTGAAGTTACAAGTGGGTGAAAATACGCCATTTGCATTAATCAATATTGGTAATGAAGCACCACTTTTTAAGCTCTTTGAGGAAAATAGTCAGAATCTTTATCTAAATACTCGTAATGATGAATTTACTCCATCTATTTTCCCAACGCTGAATAATAAAGATAGCAGAGTGAACCTCTTAATTGGTTCACGAAAATTTACGGAAGGGTGGAGCAGTTGGCGTGTTTCGACTATGGGGCTGCTTAATATGGGCCGCGGTGAAGGCTCACAAATTATTCAGCTCTTTGGTCGTGGTGTGAGATTGAAAGGGGAGAATTATTCCTTAAAGAGAACACCAAGAGAAGTTTACACGCAAGGTGAGAATCGAAATCTGCATTTAGATTTATTACAGACACTCAATATTTTTGGTTTAAAAGCCGATTATATGGAAACCTTTAGAGAGTATTTGAATGATGAAGGGATTATTTTAAATCAAGATCTTGTAACTTTAGATTTCCCAACGAATACAATTAAAACACCTAAATTAAAAACATTAGTTTTAAAAGATGGTTATAAAGATAATCAAAAAAATGGTTTTAAAGCTCAGATGAAAGTAGAGCTTT
>JASLFJ010000051.1 GCA_030150665.1 Enterococcaceae bacterium | reverse complement strand
AATTATTCATGGTATACTCACATTTGTCGGAGTAGCTGATATCACCCAATTTTTTATTGAAGGACTAGATCAACATCCAAAAGAACGAGAACAACGTTTAGCTCATTACCTTACAGAAATAAAGGCAATCGCTAAAGATTTTTAAAATCACTATAAAAACAGCGTAGGCTTCATTTTGCCTACGCTGTTTTTATCTATTAAATCCAAGCTTGTAGTATAAAATTAATGATAAATAACGCGGTAATACACCATAACGTCATTCCAATTTCTTTCCGTTTTCCTTGTGCTACTTTCACAATCACATAAAAAATAAACCCTGTCGCAATCCCGTAAGCAATACTATAACACAGTCCCATAAAAATAGAACTAAAAAACGCAGGAATTGCCTCATCTAACTGATCCCAATGAATATTTGTAAAAGAAGCAAGCATCATAATACCTACAACAATAAGTGCTGCTGCAGTGGCTTCTTGAGGAACAAGGGCGATGACTGGGGCTAAAAAGCTACTTAATAAAAATAAAACCGCAACCGTCACCGAAGTAAGTCCTGTTCTTCCCCCTGCACCAATACCTGCTGTGCTTTCAACATAAGTAGTTACATTTGACGTACCAATTAAAGCACCTGTTGTTGTTGCTATAGCATCAGAAAATAAGGCTTTATCCATCTTAGAACGAATTCCTTTCTGATTGAATAACTGATCTTCTTCTGATTGATCAAAAATTCCAGAAGCTCGTCCTGTACCGATAAATGTACCAATAGTATCAAAAATATCCGATAAACTAAATGCAAGAACGGTCAATAATACTTGTGGAATCTTACTAACATCTTGAAATAACGATAACATTCCTTCCTTTCCTAATGCTGCACCAAATGTCATAGACAGCTCATGCCAAGCCCCACTTAAAGAATAACTGCTTGCTTGAGAAGTATCAGGAAGGATCCCTAAAATCGCAGCAAGTAATGTTGTAAGCAAAATTCCTAAAAACATCGCTCCCTTAACTTGCCATAACATAAATACAATCGTTAAAATTAAGCCAAACAAAGCAACTAAAACTTGAGGTTGCGTAAAGTTTGTTAAAGAAGGAATAATCCCTCCATTAGAGATCACTGTGCTAACGGCTCCTTGCTCATCTGTAATCACTGAGTGAATTGCTTGTTGATCTGATGTAAATAAAATAAATCCTGCATTTTTAAGCCCAATATATGCGATAAAAATCCCAATCCCTCCACCAATAGCATGTTGTAATGACATAGGAATCGCATGAATAATCTTTTTACGAATACTAGTTGCTGTAATAAATATATTAATAAGTCCACATAAAAAAACCATTGCTAAGCCTTCTTGCCATGTATAACCTAATCCTAGAACAACAGAATACGTAAAAAAGGCATTCAGTCCCATGCCAGGAGCTTGTGCATAAGGAACATTGGCATATAATCCCATAACGAGTGTGCCAACCACACTTGCAATAATTGTTGCTAAAAAGACAGCTTGAATTGGCATGCCAGATAATGACAAAATCATTGGATTCACAAACAAAATATAACTCATCGCAAAAAATGTTGTCATACCTGCCATAATCTCTGTTTTAGCAGTTGTACCATGTTCTTCTAGCTTAAATATGTTCTCTAACATGCTTTAAAAAACTCCCTTTTCTCTTATTTGCCCTTATTATAAAAAAGAAAAATATGAAAAAGAAGTTTTTTATGGATGTTTTTAAAAAATAATATATTAATGTTCGTGTTTTATCTCTGGTGATAATGACTTAAAAATTGTTTTAACGCATCCATAGTATTTTCAAGAACATCAATTTCTGGTAAATAAATCAATCTAAAATGATCAGGCTGATGCCAATGAAACCCTCGACCGTGAACCAGTAAAATATGATGCTCATGTAAAAAATCTAAAACAAATTGTTCATCATCATATAAATTAAAACGCTGTTGATCTAATTTTGGAAATACATAAAAAGCGGCTTTAGGTTTTACTGCACTAACTCCTGGAATCTCAGATAGTGCACCCATCACAAATTCTCTTTGTTCATAAATGCGTCCTCCAGGAAGCAACATAGGATCAATCGCTTGTTCTCCGCCTAATGCTGTTTGAATAATATGTTGTGATAATACATTAGAGCATAAACGCATAGAAGCTAACATATTTAGGCCTTCAATATACCCTTTAATCGCCTGTCTGTTACCACTAATTACCATCCAACCACAACGAAATCCTGCCACTAAATGTGATTTAGAAAGCCCATTAAAAGTAATAACACTTAAATCAGGAGCTAAAGCAGCAATAGAATGATGAACTTCTTGATCTAAAACAAGCCGATCATAAATTTCATCTGAAAAAATAATTAATTGATGTTCTCTTGCAATCTCTGCAATATCTTCAAGTAATGTCTTAGAATACAATGCACCTGTTGGATTATTTGGATTAATTAAGACAATGGCTTTTGTATGATGCGTAATTTTACGACGGATATCTTCTAAATCAGGATACCACTCTGATGCTTCATCACAAACATAATGCACTGGGGTGCCTCCTGCTAAGGATACAGACGCAGTCCACAATGGATAATCAGGCATCGGTACTAAAATCTCATCTCCTGAATTAATCAGTCCCATCATTGACATCATAATCAGCTCACTAACACCATTTCCTGTATATACATCATCAATACTAATCTCAGGAAATCCTTTTCTCTGACAATACTGTACAATTGCCTTTCTTGCAGAAAAAATTCCTTTAGAATCAGAATATCCTTCTGATTCTCGAACATGATACATTAAATCTTGAATAATTTCATCAGGTGCTTCAAAACCAAATTCTGCTGGATTTCCTGTATTAAGCGATAAAATATTAATCCCTTGACTTCGAAGCGCCTCTGCAGCTTCTAATACAGGACCTCGAACATCATAACTAATACCTTCCATTTTGACGGATTTATCAATAAATTTCATATCATTCTCTCCTCCTAGATAAAATTATTAAACTATACTCACAAAAAAAAGACAACTCTTTTCAAAAAACATAATAAAAAACATAGCTTAAAGCTATGTTTTTTATTGTTTTAAATAATACTGTTCTAAAAGAAATTTTTTATATGCTAATAAACGCTCACCAGCAACTGTTTCTTTCACACATACCTCTTTTTGTCCTGACAATAAACACGACTTAGTAACTTGTTCTTTTTGATAGGTAACTAATTGAAATCCTGTTGCCTGATACAATAATGCATATCCTGAAATGCCAGTAACCTTCTGATAAGCTTGGTGCAACCCACCATCAATAATAAATAACTTTCCATTACCTTGAACAGGAGACTCTCCTTGGGCTGCTTTAACTGGCGTATGACCATTAATCATACAAGAATATCGATCATTTAACCCAAACTCTTTTAAAATCATACGACAAATATGCTCTGAACTTCTGTAGTTAAAATAAGCATTTTTATGTTCTTGATGTGCTTTTTTCTCTTCAATAAAATAACGTTCAAATGTTGTCATATTATGCTTTCCAAATAAAGGAGAAACAGGACCACACCATGCATACCAAATTAAATCTTGATAGAAAGAAGCTGTTTTATCTGATTTTGAAGCAGATAATGCTTGATGCATCACATGATCAAAAAAATCTAATAAAGTTCTTCCAGAATACATTTGATCATTTAAATAAAGAGGATAAAATTCACCAGAATCAGTAAGGGGAATACATCCATGAAATAATAATTGATGATTATGAATGAAATACATAGACCCCTTTTCATATAAAAATGCCATATGTTTTTGAAATCGTTCTGATTGATTTAATGAGGACATTAAGTGTTTAATAGCAACTTTTTCTTGATCTGTAAGTTGCGTAGGATCCTCTGGATTAACGCATGCAAAACATGTGTTAGATAAAGGATAACAGATCCCATTAATGTCTATAGTTTCTTTTTGATAGTCAATATCTTTTAAATGAACTTTATGCTCCATATTAAACTCTGGACGTCTGTCTAATATTTGTGATTCTAATTTAAATTGAATAATGGCTATTGCTTGATGCAGCTGCGTTAATGAGTCAATATCTTGCTGTGTTAAAGTACTTTGATCATCAAGTTTTGGCTTAAAAGGATCAAGATCTGTTGAATAATGTTTACTTAAAGCTAATAAAGGATGTAAATCGATTTGATATTGTTCTTGAAGATCATACAAATATCCATATCTTGCAGCAATTCTTAGTAAAGTCATCAAACATACTTCTGATCCTGCATATGCGCCAAGCCATAAAATATCATGATTTCCCCACTGAATATCTACCTCTTGAGGTAATGCCATTAATAGATCCATCACTTTATCTGCATCCTTACCTCGATCAAAAATATCACCAACAATATGAATATGTTGAATTAAAAACACTTGAATAAATTGACTCATAAAATAAAAATAAGTAGCTATATCGATCTCATTTAATATTTGCTTTACAAAAATAGAACAAGTAAAACGACTCACCTTCTTGCTTTTTAAAAAGTTTTTGATATAAGCAGGGTATTTATTTAAAATACGATAGATTACCTCTTCTGATGCATAATAATCATACAACTGATAAAGTAAAAAGGCAGCAGCTTCTGCACATGCTATAAGTTGATTCGTATCATAACAACAACATAATGCATTTACTTTTTGTTGATTTGTTTGAATCAGCAATTCATACAATACTTCTTGTTGTTTTTGTGATAAAACATCATTGAGATATTCTTGAATATAATCCATTAACGTATGTGATCCTGTTTTTAAAATTGATTCAAATGAATCAAAAGCCCCGTGAATATCACTAATATAAAGCTCTGTCGGTTTTAATCGGTATAACTGATCATCAATATTATAAAGTGCTTCTAACAAACCTTCTTGTGTAGACAACTGATGATTAAGCATCCTTGTTTAACTCTCCTTTAATTATTCTACGATAAATCGTAAATATTCTTCGATCAAATAGGCCGTCTCTTCAATAGATTTATTAGTTACATCAATCACTTTTGCCCCATATGTTTCAAAAACTGAATTAGCATAACTTAATTCTTCATATATTTTTTCTAAATTTGTATAACTCGTTGTATTACTTAATCCTAAAGAATCTAATCGATGCTCACGAATTCTACATAATGTTTCAGGATCACATGTTAACCCAATAATTCGTTTTGAATCAACCTGATCTAAACTTTTTGGAAGTGGGACCTCAGGAATTAAAGGTAAATTAGACACTTTATATCCTTTATTTGCTAGATACATACTTAGTGGTGTTTTTGAAGTTCTGGAAACACCTAATAATACAATATCTGAACTTAAAAAACTTTGCGGATTTTTCCCATCATCATATTTTACCGCAAATTCAATCGCTGCAATCTTTTTAAAATAAGCAGTATCTAACTGATGAACACGTCCTGGTTGTTGTAATGGACTAATTCCTGTTTTATCATGAATCATTTTAAAAAAAGGAGCCATAAGATCTACATAATCTAGCCCAACTTTTTGACTAAATGCCTGAGCGACCATAGATAACTCTTTATTAACAAGGGTACTTACAACAATCGCTTGATCTTTTAACGCATCCTTTAAAATAGTGAGCAGTTCTTCTTCTGTTGTCACAAATGGAAAGCGATACTGATTATCAAACATAAGTTCTGGATACTGTGCCATAACAGCAGCCATTAATTTTTGAGAGGTTTCGCCGATGGAATCTGAAATTGTATATACTTTAATATGGTTCATCATAATTAAACTCCTTATCTTTTATTTATAATGATGCATAATATTCATCAAATGATTTAATATATCTTGACCTGTAATGGTACCTACAATTTGATCATTTTTTTCAGATAATATAGGTAATGATTCTATTTCATATTCTTCTAAATAAGTAGCAGCTTCTTCAAGAGTCATCGTCTCATGTCCTTCAATTAGATGAGCTCTTCGTGTCATACATACAGCTACAGGAGTTTTTTGAAA
>JASLFJ010000121.1 GCA_030150665.1 Enterococcaceae bacterium | reverse complement strand
CTCCATATGTTTGGGTGAGGTTCCAGGAAGGATTTCATAAGCAGGCTCATTGAGTTTTTGAATAAATCGACGGGTTTGTCCTGTTAATGAGAAAAAAGCAAGGCGTTCCATCACTAACTAACCAACGCTTTCAAAGCATCTGGTTGGAACCCAGAAATTTCAATCGTTTGTTTTGAATCAACGACGACAGGTAAACTAAAAAATCCTTTTTCTTTTAATTGTTCTGTATATTCTGGATGGGTATCTAAATTAATTTCTTGATATTGAATATTATGCTGATTAAAAAAATGTTTGGTCATCATACATTGCGGACAATTATTTTTTGTATATAATGTGATGTTTGTCATCATACATACTCCTTTCAAATGGTGTTGATTTTATTTTTATAAAAATAAAATCAACTTCTACATGACACTATACAACATTTTCTTTTTTTTTTAAAGTCTTGAATTTTTCAACATATTGTGGTTTATAGTTATAAATATTACTAAATATAGGGTTTTCTTTATTTTTTAAATTATTATTATCTTTTGTGTATTCTTTTTTTAACTTAGAAATTTTAGGCATATCTATTGATTTTTGTATTGGAACTAGACTATTCTTAAGATAGATTGACTCAACTATGTTACATATCAGTAAACTATTGAAAGGAGTTTATCATGATGGAAGAGACTGTATTTCATAAAATTTTAACAGGAGAAATTCCTAGCTACTGTGTCTATGAAGATGATGTAGTTTATGCTTTTTTAGATATTACTCAAACAACAAAAGGCCATACATTAGTCATTCCAAAACGTTTTGCGAAAGATATTTTTGACTATGATGCGGAATTAGCTTCTGAAGTTTTTGCGCGGATTCCTAAAATTGCACGTGCTTTAGAAAAAGCTTTTCCTAATATGCAAGGGCTTAATATCGTCAATAATAACCGAGAAACAGCCTATCAATCTGTGTTTTATTCTCATATTCATCTTATCCCACGTTATGATCGAGATGCAGATGGTTTTTCTTTAACATTTAAAGATAACAGTGCATTATATACACCAAAGCAAATGCAAGAGATTGCTCATAAGATTCGTCAGGAAATTAACAATGAAGCCTAATATCACGCGTTCTTGGTTAGGGATGGTTACAGGAGCCAGTCTTGCTGGGGTGGTTGTTTTGAATCAGTTGTTTAAAGATCATCCAGAGAAACCTATGAAACGGCAAAAGCAAAAAGAAGAACATCAAAAAGCTGTAAAAGAACTATCAACAACGATGCTTCAACTTATTCAGCAAACCCAAAAAACGGTTGTTTTAGAACAACAATTGATGCAGCAATTACCCCTGTTAAAGGCATATCAAGATGATATGAAAAAGCGTGTGCAACAGTATCAATTTGAGTGTTTACCGCATATTCAGTTGCTTCAAGAAACTGTAAATAAAAAAAGAGAAAAAAATTAAGGATTAATTGTGAAAAAACATTGAATTTTTAAGAATGCTCTTTTTTTTTCTATGTCAATTATGGTATAGTAACAGGTGTGGATCTTTTCTGTTATTCACTAAGAATGATTAATGTTAAAGATAAAAATTATGAATTTAAGAAATGGAAGGGTTAAAACTGATGAAAAAAAATAAGATTTTATTAGGTATGGTAACAGTATTAAGTGTTGCAACACTTGCAGCATGTACTGGAGGAGATCAAGATTTAGTAACTATGAAAGGCGGTAAAATTACCGTTGATGAATTCTTTAATGATATTAAAGAATTAGATTCTACAAAACAAGAGTTAGTTAATGCGATTATCTATAAAGTAGCTATGGATGGCTACGGTAAAGATGTTTCTAATGAAGATGTAGAAGCAGAATATAAAACATTAGAAGACCAATATGGTAGTCAATTATCAGAACTTTTAGCACAACAAGGGTTTACAGAAAAAACATATAAAGAACAAATCAAAAAATATTTAGCATATAAAGCAATGATGGAGTCTCACGTTGAAATTACTGATGAAGCATTAAAAGAAGCATGGGAAACATTCCATCCAGAAGTAACAGCATCAATTATTTATGCAGATAGTGAAGAAAAAATTAAAGAGCTTGAAGGTAAGTTAAAAGATGGAGAAGATTTTGTAAAACTTGCTCAAGAAAATCCAGTAGCGTTTGCAGAGGATAATACAGGTGAGATTAAGTTTGATTCTGAGTCTCAATATATTCCTGAAGAAGTTCGTGATGCTGCATTTAAATTAAAAGATGGCGAACAAACAGAAGTGATTAAATCTGAAGAACAAACCATGTATGGACCTGTTGAAGGTTTTTATATCGTGAAAATGATTAAAAACCAAGATAAAGGTACAGATATGAACAAATATAAAAAAGAATTAGAAGATATCATCAAAAATGAAAAATTAAATGATCCAGCGTTTACACAAAAAGTATTATCTGATGAATTAAATAAAGCAGATATTAAGATTAAAGATGATAGTCTAAAAGATATCTTAGTTGGCTATATTATTGATGATCAAGATACTGAAGATCAAGATAAAGAAGATAAAGACGAAGATAAAAAAGAAGAAAAAGAAGACGACAAAGATAAAGAAGATAAAGAAGAAGATAAAAAAGAATCAGCTGATGATGATAAAGATAAAGCAGATGAGTCTAAAGCCGAAGATAAAGATACTACAGAATCTTCAGAAGATGGTGCTTCAGAATAAGAATAACAGCTCTCTTATCCTAGGATAAGAGAGCTTTTTTATCGTAAACATACTGATAAAAATTCATATCATTTGCTTTTTTAATCTCTGAAACTATATATAGATTATGATATAATAAACAAATAGGAAAAGATAATGGAGGACATCTTATGGGATTATTAATTGATCAATTAACAGGTGGCTATGGACCCATTCCAGTTTTAAAAGATGTTAGTTTTACCGTCCCTCGAGGTGAGATTGTTGGTCTAATTGGTTTAAATGGAGCAGGAAAAAGTACAACCATTAAACATATTATGGGCTTGTTACAGCCTCACTCAGGAACGATTAAAATTGATAATATTACACTGACACAAAATATGGAGCAGTACCGAAAATCTATGGGTTATATTCCAGAAACACCTATTTTATATCAAGAGTTAACATTAAAAGAACATATTGAAGTAACCGCAATGGCTTATGATTTGCCATTAGATGAGGCAATGAAACGTGCAGAGCATTTAGCTAAGTTGTTTCGATTAGAAGAGCGAATGGAATGGTTTCCAGCTCATTTTTCTAAAGGAATGAAACAAAAAGTAATGATTTTATGTGCTTTTTTAATTGAAGCACCGCTTTATATTATTGATGAACCGTTTCTAGGTTTAGATCCTTTAGCTATTCATGAACTTTTGGAAGTGATGAAAGCACGTCGTGATGCAGGGTCAGCGTTATTAATGTCAACACATATTTTATCAACAGCAGAGCAGTATTGTGATCGCTTTGTGATTTTACATCATGGACGCGTTTATGCCTCAGGTACATTAGAAGAGTTAAGAGCAACCTTTGATCAACCAGAAGCATCATTAGATGAGCTGTATTTTTCACTAACAAAAGAAAAGGAGCAGTAAATTATGCGTCAGTTGTATCAAAAACGATTATCACAGCATCAAAAGAAAATGATGCGTTATTTAAAATATGTGATGAATGATCATTTTGTCTTAGTGAGTTTCTTTCTATTAGGTGCGCTTGCTATGGGATATAATGAACAACTAAAACGTTTATCAGGCGAAGAATTTTGGCTGCTTCCTCTGCTGGCTTTGATTTGGTGGTTTTCATTATTTGTAGGCCAATTAGTCACCTTATGGGTTCCAGCAGATCAGCTGTTTTTACTGCCGAAAGAGTCACAAATAAAAGATTATATGGTTACAGCGATTCCATATTCTTTTATTTTTCCAGCGGTATGGTTAGCACTCATTACAGGGATTAGTATGCCTGTAATTGTGCTTATGAATCATCATTCGTTTTTATATTTTTTTATTTACTTATTTATGTTACTTCTATTAAAGTGGGCACATTTATATTGGCAAGTTCAGCGACTGTTTCAAAATAATGAAAAACTCTGCCGAGATTTATATACATTTTGGTTTTTAGGAAGTTTGTTAGCGATTGGTTTGATGCTTTATGGACATTATTGGACATCAGGATTACTTGTAATTATGTTACTTTGGACTCAAAGACTGATGGCATTGAGAAGTTTTGATCAATCTTTTTTAAATTGGGAAGAAGCGATTCGTTTAGAACAAAGCAGATTGCGTAGATGGTATCAATTCTTCAATTTATTTACAGATGTTCCTGAAATTGATGTGCAAATTAAGCGTCGCCGTTGGTTAGATCCTATCTTAACATTCGTTCCAAAAGAACACACCTCTACATATTCATATTTATATTTACGTAGTTTTTTAAGAGGCACAGAGTTTAGTGGACTTTATGTGAGATTAGGTATTTTAGGAGTTATTATTTTATTATTTATTGATCAAGTTTGGTTAAGCTTGGCATTAACTTTGTTGTTTATTTATTTAATAGGTATACAACTCATTCCTTTATATCAACGATTTGATGAAACAACGCTAGCAGCATTTTACCCGATTCCACCTAGTCAAAAACAAAAAGGATTATTAAAAGTGCTTAGGTTATTGCTTTATAGTATACTTGTTTTATTTTTCATTGCCGTAAGCTATGCGCTTTGGTCCATAAAAGATATAGGTATTGTTGTGATTTTAAGTATTTTATTTACCGAGTGGTTACTTCGTTTTTATGCACCAAAGCGTATGAAAAAAATGTCAACGATGATTTATGAGTAAGAAGTTATAAAAAGAAAGTAGGATGTAATATGACAGAACCCGCAATTCGTTATCGTTTAATTAAAAAAGAAAAACACACAGGGGCACGATTAGGAGAATTAATTACACCACACGGAACGTTTCCAACCCCTATGTTTATGCCTGTAGGCACTTTAGCAACCGTAAAAACATTAGCTCCAGAAGAACTAAAAGAAATGGGTGCTTCTGTAATTTTAAGTAATACGTATCATTTATGGTTACGTCCCGGAGAAGATATTGTAAGAGAAGCTGGAGGACTTCATGAATTTATGAACTGGGATCAAGGGATTTTAACCGATTCTGGTGGGTTTCAAGTCTGGTCACTCAGTGATATGCGCCAAATTGAAGAAGAAGGAGTACATTTTAGAAATCATTTAAATGGTTCTAAACTCTTTTTATCTCCAGAAAAAGCGATTGATATTCAAAATCAACTTGGAGCAGATATGATTATGAGTTTTGATGAATGTGCACCGTTTTATGCGAGTCATGATTATGTTAAAGCTTCTGTAGAACGGACTACACGTTGGGCAGAACGGGGTCTTAAAGCTCATGCTTATCCAGAAAAACAAGGATTATTTGGGATTATTCAAGGAGCAGGATATCCTGATCTTAGAAAATTAAGTGCAGAAGCGTTAGTTCAAATGGATTTTCCAGGATACTCTATTGGGGGTCTTTCTGTAGGTGAGACAAAAGAAGAGATGAATCAAGTCTTAGAATACACAACTCCTTGGATTCCAGAAAATAAACCTAGATATTTAATGGGGGTCGGAACTCCGGATTCCTTTATTGATAGTGTTATTCGAGGTGTAGATATGTTTGATTGTGTCTTACCAACAAGAATTGCTAGAAACGGAACATGTATGACAAGTACTGGAAGATTAGTTGTGAAAAATGCGGCTTATGCACGAGATTTTCGCCCTATTGATGAAAATTGTTCATGTTATACATGTAGAAATTATAGTAGAGCTTATATTCGTCATTTACTTAAAGCTAATGAAACCTTTGGTATTCGGTTAACATCATACCATAATGTTTATTTCTTATTAGATGTGATGCGTCAAATTCGAGAAGCTATTCAAGAAGATAGACTGCTTGATTTTCGAGAAGCCTTTTTTGAACAGTATGGTTTTAATAAAAAGGATGCAAAAAACTTTTAAAAAACCTAGTCATGGCCCGTTTTTTTTGTTAGAGTAGTAGCATAGTAAAAAAAGAAAAAGAGGTGAAATCAAATGTCAGGAGGCGGCGGAAGCTTTTTAATTTTAATTATTGTAATGGGTGGTATGTTATTTTTTATGTCCCGTTCACAAAAAAAACAACAACAAAAACGTCAAGAAGTATTAGATAGTATGCGTATTGGTAGTCATATTATTACAATCGGTGGACTTCATGGTGTTTTAGTCGGTATTAATAATGATAAAAACACAATTGAGTTAGATTGTGAAGGTGTGATTTTAGAGTTTAATAAAACTGCGGTTGCTACAGTAAATCCACCCGATAAAGGTGTTGCAAAAGATGCTGTAGTAGAAGAAGAAGTTATTGAAACTGTAAGTGAAGAAAGCGAAGCTTAAGATCATTAGTTATGATGATTCAATCGATGGATGAGGTAGATGCAGAATCTTGTATTTACATGCTTCCCGATAGGATTTACTTTTTATTAAGTAAAGAGGCCTTGTAACCGAAGATATCAATGAGGGGGAATTATGATGATCAAAGAAAAACGTTTATTTACATCAGAATCTGTATCTGAAGGGCATCCTGATAAAGTTGCTGATCAGATCAGTGATTCTATTTTAGATGCTATTTTAGAAAAAGATCCAACCGCACGTGTTGCCTGTGAAACAGCAGTAACAACAGGACTGGTTTTAGTTTTTGGTGAAATTACTACATCAGCGTATGTTGATGTACAAAAAGTGGTACGTAATACCATTCGAGAGATTGGTTATACAAATCAAGAGTATGGCTTTGATGCGGATAGTTGTGCTGTAATTGTAGCTTTAGATGAGCAGTCTCCAGATATTGCTCAAGGCGTTGATCAAGCCATTGAAGTGCGTGAAGGAGACGTTGTAGTAGAAGAGAAAGTGGAACATGGTGCAGGAGATCAGGGGATTATGTTTGGTTATGCGACAAAAGAAACTCCAGAGTTTATGCCTCTTGCCATTTCTTTAAGTCATCAGTTGATGAAGCGTCTTTCTGTTGTGCGTAAATCAGGACAACTAGATTATCTAGGCCCTGATGCGAAAGCACAAGTTACAATTGAATATGATGAATTTAAAAATCCGATACGGATTGATACTATTGTAATTAGTACGCAACATAAAGATTCCGTGAGTTTAGAGACTATTGAACAAGATTTAATGAAATATGTCATTAAAGAAGTGGTTCCTCAGGAATGGTTAGATGATGAAACGCGTTACTTTATTAATCCAACAGGTCGTTTTGTTGTAGGAGGACCTCAAGGAGATGCTGGGTTAACTGGACGTAAGATTATTGTGGATACGTATGGGGGTGCAGCGCATCACGGAGGTGGTGCTTTTTCTGGTAAGGATCCAACAAAAGTGGATCGTTCAGCAAGTTATGCAGCACGTTATATCGCAAAACATATTGTTGCAGCAGGCCTTGCAGATCGTTGTGAGATTCAATTAGCTTATGCAATTGGAGTCGCTCAGCCGGTATCTATTTCATTAAATACTTATGGGACTGCAACGATTGCAGAAGAAATTCTGATTCAAGCGATTCGCCAAGTCTTTGATTTAACACCTACAGGCATTATTGATATGCTTGATTTAAGACGTCCAATCTATAAACAAACAGCGGCTTATGGTCATTTTGGTCGCACAGATATTGATCTTCCATGGGAACAGTTAGACCGTCTTGATGCGTTAAAAAATACGGTAGATCAATTAAAATAAAGGGAAACTCCTTATTGAACGAGGATCAATAAGGAGTTTTCTTTGAATTGCAAAGGAGGGTTTTATGAGTCAAACTCGAGTTAGAATTGTTACGGCAGCTGTTTTTGTGGCTACATTTATGACAGCCATTGAAGGAACGATTGTCTCTACAGCCATGCCAACGATTGTAGGATCATTAGAAGGCATTGCGATTATGAACTGGGTATTTGCGATTTATTTATTAACAAATGCAATGATGACCCCCATTTATGGAAAATTAGCCGATAGAGTCGGTAGAAAACCTGTCTTTTTAGTAGGAACAGGTATTTTTATTATTGGTTCAGCTTTATGTGGTATGGCTCAGTCAATGATATCACTGATTATTTATCGTGCAATTCAAGGAATTGGCGCAGGGGCGGTGATGCCGGTTGCCTTAACGATTATTGCAGATATGTATCCTTATGAAAAACGTGCTAAAATTTTAGGACTGAATAACTCTGCTTGGGGGATTGCTAGTATTGTTGGACCATTATGCGGAGGGTTTATTGTTGATACATGGAGTTGGCACTGGATTTTCTTTGTAAATGTCCCTATTGGCTTATTACTGATGGTGTTAATTTTTATTTTCTTTAAAGAGCCAAAAAGAGAAAAAAGTACAGCACGAATTGATGTACTAGGTAGTCTTGTATTAATGTTAATGTTACTGTCATTACTTTACGGTTTTCAAATTTTAGATGATGCTAATACTTTGTTTGTTTGGAAAATAGGATGCTTTTTAGCGGCTATTATTTTATGTCTTTTATTTATTCGGATTGAAAAAAAAGCAGAAGATCCTGTGATTTCTTTAACCCTATTTGATAATAAAATTTTTGTTTTTGTAAATATTATTGCAGCCCTTGTCAGTGGATTTTTAATTGGTGTTGATGTTTATATCCCGATGTGGATGCAAGGGATTTTAAGTATGAAAGCAGCCATTGGTGGGCTGGTACTTGCGCCTATGTCTTTAACATGGATTTTAGGATCGCTTATTGCTGGAAAATGGTTAGAAACCTTAAATGCTTCTCGCGTGCTTCAGCGTGGGTTAATGATTCTTGCATTAGGTGCATTAGGTTTAATTTTAGCACAACATGATACGGCAGTTTGGATGTTTATTGTTATTGCGAGTGTATTAGGTATTGGTTTTGGAGTTGTCATTACAACAGCAACCATTGTGGCTCAAAGTAGTGTGCCAACAGAACAATTAGGCGTAGCAACTTCTTTTAATACTCTTTCTAGAACGGTAGGACAGACGATTATGATTTCTGTGTTCGGTGTTATTTTAAATCAATATACAACAAAGGCAGTAGTCAAACAAAGTCATTTAGGTGTAACAGAACAGATGATGAATCAATTTGTAAATCCTCACACAGCACAAGATTTGCCACAAGAAGTTCAGCCAATACTACGTAACTTTTTATATCAAGGATTACATAGTGTATATTTATTTGGTTTAGGGTTAATTATTATAGGTTTTCTGTTAAGCAGATGGATGAGAAAGCATCAATCATAAATTGATGAATCATGTAAATAGTGATCTATCAATTATTTTTAACATGAATGTTATTTTTTTCGGGTAAAAACTTAGATAATTAATATGTTTAGAGTTTATAAATTTTTAAAATTAGTTTATAATATAAGAGCATAATTAAAAAAATAAAAAGGAGAGTCAAAGATGGATATTTTGACACTAGCAAGGTTTCAATTCGCTATGACAACGATTTTCCATTTTCTATTTGTACCCTTATCCATTGGTTTAGGATTATTGGTTGCAATTATGGAAACGTTATACGTTGTTAAGAAAAAAGATGTATATAAAGACATGGCGAAATTTTGGGGAAAAATTTTCTTGCTGAGTTTTGCGGTAGGGGTTGTCACAGGGATTATCCAAGAATTTCAATTTGGTATGAACTGGTCTGATTATTCTCGTTTTGTTGGAGATATCTTTGGGGCACCACTTGCGGTTGAAGCACTATTAGCCTTTTTCATGGAATCAACATTTATTGGTCTATGGGCTTTTGGTTGGGATAAATTTAGTAAAAAATTACATTTAACATTTATGTGGTTAGTTGCATTTGGTTCCACTTTATCAGCATTTTGGATTTTAGCGGCTAATGCTTTTATGCAACATCCTCAAGGATTTCGTGTCAATGAAGTGACAGGTCGTGCAGAACTGACTAGTTTTAGCGCACTATTAACGAATGAACAATTATGGTATGAGTTTTCACATGTTATTTTTGCAGCATTTACAACAGGTGGATTTATTGTTGCAGGACTTTCTGCATGGCAGTTACTTAAAAGAAAGCACCCAGATTTTTATACACGTTCTATGAAATTAGGACTGATTGTGGGCTTGATTTCTGTTTTAGGTGCCATTGGTGCAGGGGACTTACAAATGCGCGCATTGATTGAAGAACAACCCATGAAGTTTGCAGCAATGGAAGCGATTTATGAAGATACACCAAGTCCAGCGCCATTTACAGCGATTGCAGATATTGATACAAAAGAAAAAGAAGTGAAATGGGCTTTAGAAATTCCTTACATGTTAAGTATTTTAGGAAATCATAAATTATCAGGTGGTTTTGAAGGAATGGATAGTGTCAATGAACAGCTCCATGAAAAATATGATGCTAAATTTGGTGAAGATATGAATTATTATTTACCAGTAAAAACATTATTTTGGGGCTTTAGATTTATGGTTGGATTTGGTATGTTGTTAAGTTTAATTGCGATTGTTGCATTGTTCTTACAACATAAAGGTAAATTAATCAAAACAAAATGGATGCTTTGGATTGTAGGCGTTAGCTTATTTATTCCATTTATCTCTAATATTTGTGGTTGGTTAATTACGGAGTTAGGACGTTATCCATGGACAGTTTATGGTGTATTTACTATTGCAGATAGTGTTTCTCCTAACGTTACTGCTGGTAACTTACTGTTTTCAAATATTGTTTACTTCTTATTGTTTGCTTCTGTAGGTGCAGTGCTTGTTTATTTAATTCGCTTAGAGATGAAAAAAGGACCTTATCCAGAGCAACTTGAAACAGCAGATGTTACCGATCCTTTTGCAAAGGAGGCCTTTTAAATGAGTAACTTACAATTATTATGGTTTGTTTTAATTGCCGTATTATTTACAGGATTTTTCTTTTTAGAAGGATTTGACTTTGGTGTAGGTATGGCAACACGCTTTCTTGCAAAAAATAAAGAAGAGCGTGATGCGTTAGTTCTTTCAATTGGTCCAGTTTGGGATGGGAATGAAGTATGGTTAATCACTGCTGGGGGAGCCTTATTTGCTTCATTTCCAGAATGGTATGCAACATTATTTAGTGGGTACTATATTATCTTATTCTTAATCTTAGCGAGTTTAATTATTCGTGGAGTTTCTTTTGAGTTTCGTGTGAAAATGCAAACAGAAAAAGGGCGTAAGATTTGGGATTGGGCATTATTTATTGGTAGCCTAACAACACCATTTTTATTTGGTCTATTATTTACAAGTATGATTGCAGGAATGCCAATTGATGGAGAATGGAATATGTATGCTTCTTTTGGTGATTACGTTAATCTCTTTTCTATTGTTGGTGGGATTGTGGTTACCTTTATCTGTTTCTTACATGGTCTTAACTATATTCGTTTAAAAACAGATGGTGAAATCCGTGAACGTGCGCGTAAATTATCAAAACGTTTGTACCCTGTTTTATTTGTCGGTGCATTACTGTTTGTTGTTTTATTATGGCTGAATACAGACTTTATGGAAGCACGTTTAGGGTCAACATTATTGATTGTTGTTGTACTGATTGTTGCAGCTATCATTTCAAATTATGGTGCCTTAAAAGATAAAGAAATGCTTTCTTTCTTAGCGACAGGTGTCGTACTTGCTAGTGTTGTGGCACTTATCTTTAATGGATTATTCCCAAGAGTCATGATTAGTTCTATTTCTCCTGAGTATAGTTTATTAATTTCAGATGCTTCAAGTACACCTTATACACTAAAAACAATGTCTATTGTAGCAATTACACTACTTCCTTTTGTACTTGCTTATCAAGGATGGACATATTATTCATTTAAAAAACGAATTACACCAGGAGATGGAGGGAACCACGCTCATGATTGATAAGAATCTTTTTCAGATTCCAAAAATGAGACGTGTTCTATTAGGGCTTGCAGTGATATCATTACTGCAAGCTTTTTTTATCATAGGCCAAGCCTATTACCTTGCACGGGCCATTACTGGATTATGGTATGGAGGACGTCTTAAAGAACAAGTCATTTATATTGTCATATTTGCTTTGTGTTTTATCGCAAGACACATAATACTTTTAATGAGAGATAAATGGTTGATGCATTATGCTCATGAACAAGTAACCGAACTTAGAGTTGCTTTTTTAGATAAAGTATTTGCATTAGGACCTAATTTTGTTCAAAAAAATGGGACAGGGCATATGGTTTCATTAAGTATTGAAGGAATGCATCAAATTGAGAATTATTTTGTATTAATTTTACCCAAAATTGTGAATATGATGGTGATTCCTTGGGTGATTGTTGCTTTTATTTGGACACAAGACCACCGTTCTGCTTGGATTGTCTTTTTTGTGTTTCCTGTGATTATTATTTTTATGATTTTATTAGGATATGCTGCAAAAGCAAAAGCTGACCGACAATATGAAGGATTTCAGAGATTAGGGAATCATTTTTTAGATGTATTAAGAGGACTGCCAACACTTCGTGTATTAGGGCTTACAAAACGTTATGAGCGAAATGTTTTTGAAGTCAGTGAGCAGTACCGTAAAGCCACAATGAGTACTTTAAAAATTGCGATTTTATCTACTTTTGCTTTAGACTTTTTTACAACATTATCGGTTGCTGTCGTTGCTTTATTTTTAGGGTTAAAACTAATGGCAGGTACTCTTGTCTTACTTCCTGCTTTGACTGTGCTTATTTTAGTGCCTGATTTCTTTTTACCGATTCGTGATTTTTCAAATGATTATCATGCAACATTAGATGGCGGTAATACATTGAAAGATTTATTTTCTGTTCTTAATCAACCCAATACAACAGCCCCTTTTTCTATTGATATCCCGCGTTGGCATCAAGATAGTACCCTTATGATTCATCATATGAGTGTCTCTTATGATCAAAAGACACCCGTGCTTCAACATCTTAATTTTTCTTGGCAAGGATACGGTAAGATTGGGGTTATTGGGATGTCAGGTTCTGGTAAGTCAACTCTTATTAAAACATTAGGAGGATTTTTAGCTCCAGATCAAGAATCCATTGAAATAGAAAAACATTCAGTCCGTCATTTAAATCTTCCAAAATGGCAAGAACAGCTAGCTTATCTACCTCAAGATCCTTATTTATTTCATGATACGCTAAGAGATAATATTGCATTTTATACACCTGAAGCAACTGATGAGGAGATTTTAACAGCCATTCAACATGCAGGACTAGATATGTGGTTATCAGAACTGCCTGAAGGGTTAGATACTATGATCGGTGAAGGGGCTCAAAGTGTTAGTGGTGGGCAAGCTCAAAGAATTGCCTTAGCACGCATTTTTTTAGATCAGCACCGCCGTATTTTATTATTTGATGAACCTACAGCGCATTTAGATATAGAAACAGAAGCGGATTTAAAAGAGACGATGCTGCCACTTTTTGAGGGACGTCTTGTCTTTTTTGCAACACACAGATTGCACTGGATGAAAGAGATGGATTATATTTTAGTGATGGATCAAGGGATGATTGTTGAGCAAGGAACCTATGAGGACTTATCTTCAGATCCTAACAGTGCTTATTCTCAGCTCGTGAATGCGATGGGAGGGAATATTTTATGAAACAACGGAAAAAGTGGTTATTATTTAGCCAAGAGGATCATTGGGTAAGGCCTTATTTTAAAGCTTATCGTCCCTTACTGATTTTAGCGTTAACATTAGGCCTACTTACGTTTTTTAGCGCTTCAGCATTAATGTTTACATCAGGTTATTTAATTAGTAAATCAGCAAGACAACCTTATAATATTTTACTCGTCTATGTTCCGATTGTTTTAACGCGCGCTTTTGGTATTGGACGCCCTACTTTTCGATATTTAGAACGATTAGTCAGTCATAATTGGGTGCTTAAGATGACTTCTGATCTTAGAGTGCGATTGTATCAGTTGCTTGCAGAACGAGATGATGAAGGACTTCAGTCTGGTAATTTATTAGGCATTTTAATGGAAGATATTGAACATATTCAAAATTTATATTTAAGAACGATTTTTCCTACACTGATTTCTTGGGGACTTTATGCACTTATTTTATTAGGTTCTGGACTTTTTTCTATTCCATTATTGTTCATGTTACTGGTTTTATTGGGTGCATTGATCTTTGTGATTCCGCTTTGGTCATTATTATGGCGCCAAGCACTTATTTATCAGCGTAAAGAAAAGCGACATGTGCTCTATAAACAGTTAACAGATGCCGTATTAGGGGTAGGTGACTGGCAGTATAGTGGACGCAGTCAAGATTTTTTAACGCATTATGAAACATTAGAAAAAGCAGTTTGGCAAGATGATCAAAAAATTCAAAAAGGAATTCGATTTCAACAATTGATTAGTCAATTCGTCTTTTTAGGAGTTGTATTATCGGTATTGATGTGGGCAAGTCATTATTTTTATGGAACAGGAAGTGAAGGATTAAATTGGATTGCTGCCTTTGTTTTATGTTTATTTCCACTAATGGATGCTTTTGGCCCGTTAAGTCAAGGGGTGATGGAACTTCCCATGTATGAGACAACAGTAAATCGGTTAACTGATTTAGATCAATTACCAAAAAGAACATTAAGTGAGCGTTCATCTATGACTTTAAACGACTATACCATTATCTGTGATCAAGTTAGTTTTCGTTATAAAGATATGGAACGAGCTATTTTAGATCAGTTTTCTTTAAAAGTACAAGAAGGTGAAATTTTGGCAATTTTAGGAAAAAGTGGTACAGGAAAGACGACATTGATTAATTTAATTCAAGGGCTTTATACACCAGATTCAGGAAAAATTACAATTGGTGGTTATGCTGCACAAGATATAATGGAGCAAGCGCACAATATTTTTTCAGTACTATCTCAAGATCCACATTTATTTGATACAAGTATTTTTAACAATATTCGCCTTGGTCGGCCTACTGCAAGTGAAGCAGAAGTGTATGATGCGGCAGTTCAAGCGGGATTAAAGTCATTAATTGATGAGCTACCTGAAGGTATTCATACATTAGTTGAAGAAGGCGGTAAGCGATTTTCTGGAGGAGAACAGCAAAGAATTGCTCTGGCTAGAATCTTACTTCAAGATGCGCCGATTGTTATTTTAGATGAACCTACAGTAGGCTTAGATCCAATTACTGAACAAAAATTATTAACGACTGTGTTTGAAGTTTTATCTGAAAAAACGATTTTATGGATTACACATCATTTAATGGAAATAGGTAGAGCGGATCGTATTATCTTTTTAGAATATGGAATGATTGAGATGAATGGGACTCCTAAAGAGTTATTAGCGACATCTTCAAGATTTCAAAAGTTATATGCACTCGATCATGCAGGTATGATACCGAGTTACAAGGAGGATCACAAGTGAGTACAGCATTATGGAATCCTAAAAAAGAAAAACAATATTTAGAACAATTAACACAACAATTTTCTGCTGCAGAACATGCAAAAAAAGGGTTTTGGAAAAAAATACCGCGTCAACAGTATTATGATATGTTAGCTCGACTTGAAAATTTGAAACATCTATGGCAAGATGAACGATTAAGACAAAGTTTAGCACGTCAAAAAAAATTATTTTTAGTATGTGAAGCTTATATGTCCTATTATCCTTATTTTTTAGATGATCTACCTGCAAATACATCTATGGGAGTTATTTTTAAACAATCTGTTTGGGTACATCCTCAAGCAATGGATTATATTCAAGGTTATTTATTGATTGAACAACTTTTAATGTATCAAAAAAAAGAAAGCAGTACAGCACGATAAATCGTAAAGTATATTAAAAAGGATACTTAGCTTTTTGTCTAAGTATCCTTTTATTTAATATTTTTTATTTATATTTTGTGATGAATAGATTAATCGGTTCTTGATAATAAATTTTGGACTAATTCCTGTAAAATAAACTTAGCTTCATGATCAGGAAGTCGGTCAATATTTTTTAAAGCATGAAGTATGTAACGTTGGTTTACTTTTTGAGCTGCTTCAATACCTTGTGCTTCTTGCATTGTATTTAAAATATGAGTCTGATCTGCTTTAGAAAATGTTTTTTTATGGCGAATAAATGTTTTAAGTTCAGGTTTTTTTTTAAAGGTAAAAAGTAAGGGTAATGTGTAAATTCCATTTTCAATATCTTGAAATACAGGCTTTTTCAATGATGTATCGGTTCCTATATAATCCAGAAGATCATCTTGGATTTGAAACGCCATACCGAGTTGATAACCAATACGCTGGCTTAAAAATAACTGTTTTGGTGATTGTGACGTAAAATCAGCTCCCATAAAGCAGCTAAGTTGAAATAATTTTGCGGTTTTACCGTTAATATACTTTAAGTATTGCTTGATTGTTGTATCTACATTATAGGTTAGCGCTAACTGATAAAGTTCGCCAAGAAGCACTTTACGCATATAAACTGCATAACGCTGAAGAGATTCTTGATTTTTGGCAGAGCGTGTTAATAGTTCAAAATAAACCGTAAATAAAAAATCTCCAGTATATACGGCTGTATTTTTCCCGTAACGTGCTTGTATTGAAGGTTGATTACGTCTTAAAGGAGAATCATCAATAATATCATCATGAATCAGTGTTGCTGCATGCAGGAGCTCTAATGATGCTGCTAATTCATACTTTTTTTGCTCTGACGGAACTGTTCCAAATTGTGTAAACAGTAAAAATAAAGCAGGACGTAATAATTTACCTCCTTGGCCAAAAAATAATGTTAGTGTTTCATCAATTTGTGGATTACCACTATGAATATGTTTAAAAATAGTTTTATTTACCTTATCAAGTTCTGCAGATAATGTGGGATAAGGCGCCCACAAAGAATGTATAGTCATGAACACTCGCTCCTAATTAATGTACTTTTTTAAAGATACGTTAACGTTTTAAAGTAAAAAATGTCAGTAAGTTAACTTTATATGAAAATAATGTATGTGTCAAAAAATAGTACATATTGTCACTTTTTATAATGAATTACTGGAAAAGAATCAAAGCATTAGATGATTGTATCTAGAGTTTTTCATAAGTTTATGATAAAATAAAAAAGTAATCGATCTGTATGTACAGAATTTAAAAAAATAAAAGAGAAAGAGAAGAATTTTATGAAGATGCATCGACGAAATAAAGAACTTAAAAAATGGATGAAGCAGATGAATAAACCTCTTCCTAAAATAGGACATAAAGCACAGAAACAGCGTGTTCAGTCAAAAAATATATATCAATTGCGTATTGATTTAGTCAACGAAAAACCTCCTATTTGGCGACGTGTACTTGTGGGAGATGAGATGACATTTGAAGAATTACATTTTGTAATCCAAAAATTATTTAGTTGGGAAAATAAACGTCCTTATATATTTCAAGTAGGTCGAAAAACCTTAGCATCTAGTAAATATGCTAAGGATCATGCGAAGGATTATCCATTATCTGCATTTTTAAATGATGTGAAGCAATTTAGATATCATTATGAATGGCAAGCTGCTAGTGCTTGTATTATTAAGGTAGAAAAAGTAATAGATCCTAAAGATAGTGAAGTTGCATTAGATGAACTTCCAAAGTGTATCCGCATAGTTAAACCGATTCCTGATTTGTTATTAGAAGGAGATCATAGTGTTGCTGAACCGGATCTTGATACATTAAATCAAGAACTAAGTAAGCTTTGTTAATATATGTCATAGAGGGTTGAAAAGAGCTAATGAAAATATCAAATAGGTATTTTCCTTAGCTTTTCTTATACTAATAAGGTTATGTAAAAAAATGTTTAATGGACAAAGTAAAAGGGGTGGTTAAATGGATCATGTATTTACAGAACGCGCGCAATTTGTCATTGAACGTGCTCAACAAGAAGCTAAAGATCTAAAGCATCAAACGGTTGGTACAGAACATATGTTGCTTGGCTTATTATTTGATGATCAAGGCTTTGCAGGACAAGTATTAAGAGATAATGGGATTTATCCAGATGCTGTTTATGAAGAGATTGTTTTTATTGTTGGGTATGGTGATGCGATAAGTTATGACGTTCAAGGCTATCTTCCTTATGCTCCCAGAGTTAAAGAAGCATTTAAAATTGCACAGCTTCAAGCACAAAAGATGAATGCAACAAAAATTGGAACTGAGCATTTATTGATTGGTATTTTATACGATGAGCGTTCGTTAGCTTCTCGTATTATTGATAATTTAGGGTTTAATGCTCCAGGTATTCGAAATGAATTTATTAAGATGTTAGAAGAAGAGGAAAAAAATGGAAATAAAGATATGCGTAAAATGAAACGTTTAGAACGCACAACAAATACGCCTCTTTTAGATACATTAGCTCGTGATTTAACGGCTTATGCAGGACAAGATCAGATGGATCCTATTGTAGGTAGAGATCAAGAGATTGAACGTATGATTCAAATTTTATCACGTCGCACAAAAAATAATCCGGTACTTGTTGG
>JASLFJ010000095.1 GCA_030150665.1 Enterococcaceae bacterium | reverse complement strand
ATTCAACGCTTGCTGGAAAACTGTGTCAGTTAGCAATTAACGAATTAAAACAAGAATTTCCAGAACAAGCCTATCAATTTATTGCCGTAACCCTTCCTTATGGCATCCAACATGATGCAGAAGATGTTACAAAAGCGCTTAACTTTATTCAACCAGACCGGCATATCCACTTAGATATTCAACCTACTGTTGATCAAACAGTACAGTTACTTAGTAAGCAAGGTATCGATATTACTGATTTTAATAAAGGAAATATTAAAGCTCGGGAACGCATGATTCTACAATATGCCTTAGCAGGTCATTATCAAGGTTTAGTTGTTGGTACGGATCATGCAGCAGAACGCCTTACTGGATTTTTCACGAAATATGGCGATGGCGCTGCTGATATTTTGCCACTTTATTATTTAACAAAAAGACAAGGCAAAGCGCTTTTAACCTATCTAAATGCAGATCCTTGTTTATATGAAAAAATACCGACTGCTGATTTAGAAGATCATAAACCGTTATTACCGGATGAAGAAGCATTAGGTATTAGTTATACATTGATTGATGATTATTTAGAAGGAAAAGAGATTCCAAAAGCCTCTCAACACCATATTGAAGCATTATTTTTAAACTCAGAACATAAACGTCAAGGAGCGGTTATTCCCCCTAAACCGTGATGATATAATAAAAAGGATGGTCTTATGAAAAAAACATTTAGCGATTATCAATTAAACCCTTATATTATTGAAGGATTAACACAACAAAATATTATTTATCCTACAGAAATTCAATCAGCTGTCATGCCGAGTGTTTTTGCAGGAGATAACCTTATTGGTCAATCTCAAACAGGATCTGGGAAGACTTATGCTTTTTTATTACCGTTACTTCATCAGTTAAATGTTGATCAGGAACATATTCAATATGTCATTACAGCACCTAGTCGAGAACTTGCAGAACAAATTTATCATGCATTAATACAGATTACACAGTATGCACCAGATCCTATTTATACTTATTTGTGTGTTGGTGGAACGGATAAACAAAAATTAGTGCAAAAATTTGAGCATCGCCAGCCCCATATTATTATTGGTACGCCTGGTAGAATTTTAGATATGGTAGATATGAGTGTAGCAGATATTCATAAAGTTTCTTGTTTTGTTATTGATGAAGCAGATATGACATTAGATTTAGGATTTTTAACTACTGTTGATCAAATTGCTGCTAAAGTGGATAAAAAATGTCAGTTTTTAGTTTTTTCAGCAACGATTCCTCAAAAATTACATCCTTTTTTAAATAAATATTTAGAACGTCCTAAATGGATTCAGTTATCAACACAAGAAACACCTGCACAAATTGAACATTGGTTAATTGAAACACCAAAATCCCAAATTAATCCAACAATTTATGAACTACTGACAATAGGACAGCCGTACTTAGTCCTTATTTTTGCAAATACGAAAAAAACAGTCATAGAATTGCATCACTATTTAAAACATCAAGGATTAAAAGTAGCAATGATTCATGGAGATTTAGATGCTAGAGAACGTAAAAAAGTAATGAAAGAAATTCGTCAGATGCACTATCAATTTATTGTAGCAACGGATCTAGCTGCACGTGGTATTGATATTGATGGTGTTTCACATGTTATTAATGCAGAAATCCCACAAGATCTTGATTTTTGGATTCACCGCGTTGGTAGAACAGGAAGAGGAGCATATACTGGAATTTCGATTACATTATATCAACCAGAAGAAGAGCCTTTAATTCAACAACTTGAAACCAAATATCATATACATTTTTCACCAAAAATTATTCGTCAAGGAGAAGTATTAGATAGCTATGACCGAAATCGTCGTATGCAACGAAAAAATAAGAAAACTGAAGTGTTAAATCCTACCACTGTAGGATTTATAAAAAAACAAAAGACAAAGAAAAAACCTGGATACAAAAAGAAAATTAAACGAGAAATTTTAGAAGAACAAAGAAAGCAAAGAAAACAAGCACGTCGTCAAGAACAAAGAAAACAAAGAAAGCAAAGAAAAACAGACTTTTTAACTTAAATATATGTTTTCTTCTTTTGATATCTGATAAGAAAGTTGGAGAATATGTATGAATACTGCATCAACACAATGGATTCATGAAAATAATCTTCCTGAAGATATGGTCAATTATATCAATAAACAACAATTACCTTCTTATTTTGCTGCTTATTTTTGGCATCGAAATATCAAAGACCCAAAACTTATCGATCAATTTTTAAATCCAGAACTATCCCAACTCCATGATCCTTTTTTAATGTATGATATGGATCAGGCGGTTGAACGCATTCAAGAGGCTATCATGAATGAAGAAGTTATTGGGATTTATGGGGATTATGATGTAGATGGTATTACAAGCACAGCCTTATTAGTAGAGACATTAGAACAGATTGGTGCGCATACTGTTTATCTTATTCCTGATCGTAAAGCATATGGTTATGGTCCGCATACTCAGTTGTGGATTGATTGGATTCAAAAAGAACATATTTCTTTACTGATTACGGTAGATAATGGTATCAGTGCGCGTGATATTATTCAGGAAGTTGCTCAAACGGTAAATATTGATATTATTATTACAGATCATCATCAACTTCCTGAACACTTACCCGATGTTTATGCAATCATTCATCCGAATCATCCTAAAGGAGATTATCCTTATCCAGAATTATGCGGAGTAGGGGTTGCGTTTAAACTTGCAACAGCACTATTAGAAGAACTTCCTATTGAAAGTTTAGATCTGGTAGCATTAGGGACCCTTGCTGATCAAGTTCCGTTACTTGATGAAAATAGAGTCTTAGTCACTTATGGGCTTGCCTCTATAAAAGCACAACCTCGTTTAGGATTAGCAATACTCTTGAATGAATTAGCACTCAATCATCAAACATTAGATACAGAACAACTTGCTTTTCAAGTTATTCCTTGTTGTAATGCCCCAGGACGGTTATCCTGTGCGTTACCTGTTGTTGAATTGTTGCTGACTTTTGATGATATAAAAGCAAAACACATAAGTCAAACAATGATCCAGATAAATCAGCAGCGAAAAGAGGAAGTAGATCGGGCATTTCATCACATTTTAAAAACAATAAAACAACAAGATGCTTATCCTATATTATGTGTGACAACTACTGCACCAGAAGGTGTTTTAGGTATTATTGCAAGTAAGTTAGTCAAGCATACAGGAAAACCTACGTTAGTCTTTACTCAAGGTGCTTATCAAACCCATTCACAAATCCTATTTAAAGGTTCTGGAAGAGCCCCTGAAGGATTTGACTTATACCAACACTTATTGCCTGCTCAATCACTTTTTCATGCATTTGGAGGCCATGATGCAGCTATTGGTTGTTCTATTGAAAAAGATAAACTGAAAGAGTTAAAAGATTATTTAAAGCAGCTAGATCTACATTTTTCAAAACCACCGAAATTTTATGATGTAACTGCTAATGTAACAGATTTAGGGTTACCATTTTTAGATGATATTGCGATACTTCAGCCCTTTGGTCAAGGAAATCCAGCTCCTATCATTCATTTAACTCAAGGAATGATTGTTCATTTAAAGACAATAGGGAAGAAGAAAGAACATCTTTCATTTTCTTGGAAAGATCAAACAGGAAGTCTTTCTTGTGTTTCTTTTTTTAATACACAGTTACAAGACGATTTAATGACCGTATTTCCTGATGATGCAGTCAATATAGAGTTATTAGGGACACTTCATTTAAATGAATGGAATCAGGTAAAAAGCGCACAATTTCACTTATTAGATTATAAAATTAAAGGAACGCAACTGATAGATGCAAGAGAATTGAGTATGATGCAATTAATGAAGCAGTATCCTGATGCATGTTGGTTAATCTTTAATGAAACAACAGAAAGATTAGATCATCAAGTACTCGTTCACGAAGTATTTTTATCTACACAGTTACCAACAGCTTCTGTTTATATTTTTTATGATGCTCCATTATCTAAACAACAATGGGATGCTGTTAAAGAACAATTAACAGGAACTCAACTTGTGCTTTATACACAAGGATTTATAGCATCAATAGCTAAAGAGCCTGTATATCATCTTTATCAACTGCTTAAAAGACAATCTCTTGATGTGCGTTACAAACTTAAAGATATTGCTCATTACTTACACATAAGTCCAGATCTATTGATTGAGATATTAAAAGTACTAGAAGCTCATGATTATATTACAATTCAAGAAGGAATGGCTTCAATAAATCCTAAAATACCTTCTTGGGAGCATCTCTATGATGAATTATTTCATAATCAAAAAGGGATTCAATTTTGGCAACAGGCATCTATCTTAACAATTAAAAAATGGTTAGGACAGCACTACTTATCTTGATCGATTCCTGATAGAAAAAGATGATGATTTAAGAAATTATGTATTAATTAAAGGAAGGTTGAATCATATATGAATTTTAAAGATAAAATTGCAAGTATTCCAGATTATCCAGAAAAAGGGATTATTTTCCGAGATATTTCCCCGCTGATGGCTGATGGACCTGCATATTATGAAGCAACAAATAAAATTGTAGATTATGCTAAAGATAAACACGTAGATGTCATTGTTGGTCCTGAAGCACGTGGGTTTATTGTTGGTTGTCCAGTGGCATATGCCTTACAAATTGGTTTTGCTCCGGCAAGAAAAAAAGGGAAATTACCAAGAGAGACTGTAGAAGTCGCTTATGATTTAGAATACGGGCAAGCAGTTCTTGCGCTTCATAAAGATGCGATTGTGCCAGGACAGCGCGTACTGATTTGTGATGATCTATTAGCCACAGGAGGAACGATGGCTGCAACCATTGAACTTGTTGAACAATTAGGCGGGATTGTTGCTGGATTAGCTTTTTTAGTGGAGCTTAAAGATTTAAAAGGACGTGAGCGTATTAATGCTCATAAAGAGTATGATATTTTTACATTGATGGAATTTTAAAATTAAGGTCATTTATGATCATATTTCATAACAATCTAAGTCACATGTACTTAGATTGTTTTATTTTATGTTAAAATAAAATAAAAGTGTTCAAGTTTGATCAATTAAGGAGTTATTCTATGAATAAAAAATTATTATTAATCGATGGTAATAGTCTTGTTTTCCGTGGTTTTTATGCACTATATACGTCTCTTGAACGATTTACCAATAAAGAAGGCGTCCATACCTCAGCTATTTATACATTTCACCGAATGTTAGAAAACATTTTAAAAGAAGAACAACCAACGCATGTGCTTGTAGCTTTTGATCATGGAAAAGCAACCTATCGACACCAAATCTATGAAGATTACAAAGCAGGAAGAGATAAAACTCCGGATGCATTAAAAGAACAATTTCCTTATGTTAAGGAACTGTTAGATATTTTAGGAATTATTTATGAATCTCACCCTGATTATGAAGCTGATGATATATTAGGAAGTTATGCCATTAAAGCACAAAATGAAGGATATCAAGTAACAATTTTAACGGGAGATAAAGATCTTTTACAAGTCATTCGTCCTAATATTACCGTAGCGTTAACGGTAAAAGGCGTGAGTGAAATGAAATATTATACAGAAGAGATCATTCAAGAAGAGTATCAACTGACCCCAAAACAACTGATTGATATGAAAGCACTTGCTGGAGATAAATCAGATCATATTCCAGGTGTTCGTAAAATTGGTGAAAAGACTGCGTTAAAATTATTGCACAAATATCATTCCTTGCAAGGAATTTATGATCATATTGATCAATTTCCTAAAACAAAACAAAAAGAAAATCTATTATTAGATAAAGAACAAGCATTTTTAAGCCAACATTTAGCAACTATTAATACAAAAGCAAAGCTGATGCATGCTTTAGATGAATTGGCTTATCAACTGACACATATTAATACAGAAGCTTTATATCAGTTTTATCAAACATTAAATTTTGATTCATTTTTAACTGATAATAATTTATTCTTATCTCAAAAAGATATAAAACACTTAAGTCCTCAACTTCCTGATTACCAATCATTAACAGAACATCAGTTTAAAGAGCTAACTCAAGAACACTGTGCCTTTTTATATGATGAAACAAAAACATATTATCTTCATATAGAATGGTTTGGTACATCTTACCATCACGGACAGCCATTAATGCTTATTGTAGGGACTGAGGATGAGTATTTATATAGCTTAGATCTGTCTTGGACTGAAGCAACGTGGTTTTTAAATTGGTTAGGTGATTCACGATTTAAAAAAATTGTCTATGATAAAAAAGCTTATCTCGTATTATTAAATCATTATCAAGCAACGCTAGATCATGTTGTATTTGATATAAGCCTAGGCTTTTATTTGACAGATTTAGATATTAATGCACGAACATTACCAGAAGTGATTCGTCACTATCTTCCGCATGCAATTGATACCGATGAAACCATTTATGGTAAAGGGAAAAAATATCATATTCCAGCATTAGATATTATTAAAGACCACGGATTAAAAAAATATATGGGACTTATTTTTGTTTATCCACGTATTGTAAAGACTTTAAAACAACAACAACAATGGGATTTACTCACTGAAATAGAGTTACCTGTTGCTGATGTATTAGCACAGATGGAACTAGAAGGAATTTGTGTCGATCATGACTGGTTCAATGAATTAAAAGACATATTAACACAAAAGTTAAGTACTTTAGAGGAGCATATTTATCAATATGTTCAAGAACCTTTTAATATTAACTCTCCTCAACAGTTAGGTCACGTTTTATTTGAAGAGTTAAACTTACCTGTTATTAAAAAAACAAAGACAGGCTACTCTACTTCTGTAGATGTTTTAGAACAATTACAACAAGAACATCCGATCATTGATTTAATCTTAGAGTATAGACAACTGATGAAACTTCAATCGACTTATGTTGAAGGAATGTTAAAAGTGATTCAAGATGATGGGAAAATCCATACACGTTACTTGCAAAATTTAACACAGACGGGGCGGTTAAGCTCTGTTGACCCTAATTTACAAAATATTCCAATTCGTACTGAAGAAGGACGCCTCATTCGAAAAGCATTTATTCCAAGTCATAAAGATTGGGTACTTGTTGCAGCAGATTATTCTCAGATTGAACTTAGAATCTTAGCACACATCTCTCAAGATCCGCATCTAATTCAAGCATTTTTAGATGATGAAGATATACATACAAGTACTGCACAACGTCTTTTTTTAACCTCCAAACAACAACAAGTAACACCAGAGCTAAGAAGACAAGCAAAAGCTGTTAATTTTGGTATTGTTTATGGCATTAGTGATTACGGTCTATCACAAAATATTCATGTCCCTAGATATCAAGCACAAGAAATTATTGATACTTATTTTGATCAATATCCAAAAGTAAAAACATATATGAATGACATGATTGCTCAAGCTAAAAAGGAGGGGTATGTTACGACCCTTTATCACCGAAGAAGATACATTCCAGATATTCATGCTAAAAATTATAATACGCGTTCTTTTGCTGAACGAACAGCTATTAATACGCCTATTCAAGGAACAGCAGCAGATATTTTAAAAATTGCAATGGTGGCCTTACAAAAAAAATTAAAAGAAGTACAAAGCGAAGCTAAATTATTATTACAAGTACACGATGAATTAATTTTAGAGTGTCCTAAAGAAGAAGCAGTAACATTAATGCCTATTGTAAAACAAGTGATGGAAGAAGCTGCTCAACTGAGTGTTCCATTGAAAGTTGATATTTCTTCAGGAACTTCATGGTATGATGTTAAATAAAGAAAAAAGGAGTGAAATTAATGCCAGAGCTTCCAGAAGTAGAAGGGGTAAAGAATACGCTTTTGCCACTCATTCAAGGTAAAATTATTCGGGAGATCTCAATCCATTATGAGCCAATAATTAAATATCCTACTCCTTTAGAGTTTAAATATCATTTATTAAACAAACCGATTTTAGATGTGAACCGTCGAGGCAAGTACTTGTTGTTTGAAATTCAAGATGTTACTTTAATTTCACATCTACGTATGGAAGGGAAATATATTTATTTAGCACCTAATCAAATATTATCAGAAAAAGAACAAAAACATGCCCATATCTTTTTTACTTTAGATGATCAAAGCCAACTTATTTATCATGATGTCCGAAAATTTGGGACGATGGATGTTGTGCATCGTGAAGCTGTTGATGACTATCCTTCAATAAAAAAATTAGGAGTAGAACCTACTGCAAGCGAGTTAACTGTTGATTATTTATATCCATTGCTTAAGCAAAAACAACAAAAATTAAAACTGTTTTTATTAAATCAAGAATATATCGCAGGGATTGGTAATATTTATGCAGATGAAATCTTATATGCTGCAAAATTGCATCCAGAACGTTTGACAAATACACTGACGATCCAAGAAGTAGATCAATTAGTTTATCATACGATTCAAATTATTGATCATGCGGTTCGTTACGGGGGCACGACAGTGAGAACATATAAAAATGCATTAGGTAATCACGGAACTTATCAAGATCAATTAGCTGTTTATGGTAAAGAAGGAACCTCTTGTTTACGATGTGAAACATCTATTCAAAAAATAAAGGTAGGCAATAGAGGGACTCATTTTTGTCCTAACTGTCAAAATACGATTAATCTTTTAGAATGATCATAGGGAGTCAGAGAGATGCAAACCTATTTTATTGGTATTACAGGAGGTATAGCCTCTGGAAAGTCAAAAGTAACGAGTTATTTAAAAGAACAAGGATATATAGTGATTGATGCAGATTGTATTGCAAAAGAAGTTACTCAAGAACCTATAATACTTGAAAATATTGCGGATACATTTGGAAGAGATTATCTTATTAATGATTTACAATTAGATCGAGAAAAATTGGGGAAATTGATCTTTTCATCAACTAAAGCAAGAGAGCAATTAGGTGCTATTTTAGATCAACCTATTAAAGATAAAATGAAGACGTTAATGGCGATGTACCAAAGTCAAGGATTTGATTATATCTTTTTAGACATCCCCTTATTATATGAAAAAAAATATGAATCATTAGTTGATGCAGTTATTTTAGTTTGGGTAGATGAAGATGTTCAGTGTCATAGGTTGATGCAACGCGATCAAATTTCAAAAGAATATGCATTAAAAAAAATACGTAGTCAATATCCTTTATCTTTAAAAAAACAGCAAGCAGATTTTCAAATTAATAATAACTATGATTTCGCATATACAAAAAAAGAAATTCAACAAGTGTTGACAAGCATTCGTCAGCAATATAAAAATCAATAGATTTATAGTATAATATGGATCATCAATAAATCATTAACGATATATTTATTTAAGGAGGATATTTCATGAAAAAACAAATTTTGCTTACAGGAGATCGTCCAACTGGAAAATTACATTTAGGACATTATATCGGATCTTTAAAAAATAGAGTATTACTGCAAAATACAGGAAAATATGACAGTTACATTATGATTGCCGATCAACAGGCCCTTACTGACAATGCAAAGCATCCTGAGAAAATTTCAGAAAATGTATTAGAAGTCCTTCTTGATTATTTAGCTGTAGGAATTGATCCAAAAGAGTCTACCATTTTCTTACAATCTCAAATATCTGCTTTATATGAACTGACTATTCACTATTTAAATTTAGTAAGTATTGCTCGTTTAGAGCGGAATCCAACTGTTAAAAGTGAAATTCAACAAAAAGATTTTGGTGCAGGAGTTCCTGCGGGTTTTGTAATCTATCCTGTAAGCCAAGCTGCAGATATTACCGCTTTTAAAGCCAATATTGTGCCTGTCGGAGAAGATCAGCTACCAATGATTGAACAGACACGTGAAGTTGTTAGAAGTTTTAATCATACTTATCAAACTGATTTTTTAGTAGAACCAGAAGCTCTTATTCCTGATAAAGGTCAAGGACGAGTTCCAGGTATTGACGGAAAGGCTAAAATGAGTAAATCTTTAAATAACGGAATTTATTTAGCAGATGATGAAAAAACTATTCAACAAAAAGTAATGGCGATGTATACAGATCCTAACCACATTCGAGTAGAAGATCCAGGACAAGTCGAAGGGAATGTTGTATTTACCTATTTAGATATTTTTTGTCCTAATAAAGCCTACTTAGATGAATTAAAAGCTCATTATCAACGTGGTGGATTAGGTGATGTCAAACTTAAAAAATATTTATTAGAACTGATGTTGGATACATTAAATCCAATTAGAGAAAAAAGAGAAGCGTTAGCCAAAGATAAAGGATACTTATTAACTATTTTGAAAGAAGGTTCTGAAAAAGCTGACCGAGTTGCCACAGAAACGCTTGATCAAGTTAGAAACGCGATTGGATTAAATATCATTTAATAAGAAAATAAGATTAAAAACAAAAAATAGTTAAATTTTTATGGCAAACCATATAAAAGTTTAACTATTTTTTTATATAAATTTTTATACAAAAAATAGCATAAAAATCTAGTTATCCGCATAAAAACTGGACTTATCACACTTTATCAAGGTCAAAACCACTCAATTTACTACTAATTTACTACTTATGAATGAGCTTTG
>JASLFJ010000148.1 GCA_030150665.1 Enterococcaceae bacterium | reverse complement strand
AGCTTCAAGATGCTCTGGGATACAATCGATAATTGTCACATCTCCAAATGTCATCGCCGCAGCGACCATATAGGTACCAATCTCAATACGATCAGGCATAACACTATATTCACCGCCACCTAGCTTCTCAACACCGGTAATGGTTAAACGATCGGTTCCGATTCCTTCAATTTTTGCACCAATACTATTGAGCATGTTGGCAAGATCACTCACTTCCGGCTCTTTTGCGCAATTATCTAAAACAGTTACGCCATCAGCAAGTACAGCTGCCATTAAGACATTTTCAACACCGGTGACTGTTACGACATCAAAAGTGTGATGCGTTCCCTTAAGACGCTTCTCTTTTGCCGTTGCTAAGACATAGCCATGCTCAATTTTAATATCAGCACCTAATGCTTCCATGCCTAAGAGATGTTGATCTACAGGGCGACTACCGATCGGACATCCGCCCGGCAAGGAGACCTCTGCATGACCAAATTTTGCCAGCATAGGGCCTAAAACTAATATCGATGCCCGCATCTGAATAACAAGTTCATGGTTCGCTCGCGTCTTTGTGATTGAACGAGGATCGACAATTAAGGTCGCCCCCTCGAACTCAACCTTAGCTCCTAAATCTTCCAATATTTTTGATAAGACGATCACATCTTGGAGTTTAGGAACATTCTTTAATACAACCGGTTCTGTTGCTAAAATTGTCGCAGCAAGAATAGGCAGAACGGCATTTTTTGCCCCACTTGCACTTACAGATCCACGTAAAGGACCATTGCCTTCTACTAAAAGTCGCTCTTTTTCACTCATTATTTGCTCCATTCAGATGGCTTGTAGGTTTTTAATGCTAATGCATGAATCTCTTCTGTTTCAAGACGATCACCTAAGGTGGAGTAGACCAATTTATGCTGCTTTAACATCGATAATCCTTCAAATTCTGGGCTGACAATAATTGCTTCAAAATGTACCCCATCATCCCCTTTAACCTCAATGTAATCACATTGAAGACCCGCCTCAATAAGCTCTCTCACTTTATCTTTTGTCATCATCTTTAATATTCCTTATACCAAATTAAACGTGATGGAATGTGATTTTTAGCCACTTTCTGCTCACAACTTTGAAAAATATTTCCCCCTATTATGCCATGATCCCACTGATGATTGGCATATATCGATCAAATTAATACACTCCTTCCCCAATCCTCCCCTACTCTTGCTCTCAAAGAGGAAATCAAGCGGATGCTGCAAAGAATCTTCTTTATAGCCCAACTCAAATAGTTACGTTAAAAAAGGGGGAATTGCATTTGAAATAGAGTAAGAAATTGTGCAAAAACCTCTTCTAATAGAAACCAATATAGCGCTGCTGGTGGTTAAATTTTGATCAAAATAAAGCTTCAGATTAGGAAAAAGGACGAGCTCTTTGTTAATATGATTAATTATTATACTCTTAGATCAATCTTTCTAATGTTAATTAGAAAATCAATTATATGAAGGATCAACCTATGCAATATGGGGCGTTACCTCAACACTCTTCTAAAAAAAGGCCTATCCCTATTCTCTTCCAACTCATATTCATTTTAATGCTATCTATTAGCACCGCTTTTACCGGAACTCTCGCAGCGCAAGAAATTATTACCGAAAATGATGCTTATGCCGTTTTAGAGGCGACTGAAAAATCAATTATTGATACTCAAGAGAAGATTAATGAGGCTAAAAAGGAGCTTATATCTGCCGATTCTGAGGAATCATCGATTGCAATTAAGGAACGAATTGAACAACTACAAGCTCGCCTTAATCAAGCTAGAAATGAGTTTGAAAAATACGCATTAGGGGGAATTGATCTTCACTATATTAAAGAGAAAGAGAATATTACTGACCTCAATTATGATTGGCAGGCGGAGCTGCTCCAGATAGTTCAGCCTGTCTTTGCCGAAATCCAAAGATTAACCCAAAACTCTCGTGAGCGCGATACCTTAACTCGTGATCTCTCTCTTTATAATGAAAAAATTGAGCAACTTGAAAAAGGATTAGAATTCTTACAGCAAGTCCCTTTTGAACAACTCGCCCCTGAATCACAAAAGCGATTAGAGGTGATTCAGAGCAATTGGGAGACTTTCTTAACTGATCTTCTTCGAGAGCGTGATCGAACACAGACGCTTCTCGATGCAATGGCAACCGATAAAAGCTTTATGCAGTCACTCAAAGAGGGTTTACTCGACTTTATTAAAGGTCGAGGGCTCATTCTCATCCTCTCTTTTTCGACCTTTATTTTAGTACTTTATCTCTTAACAAAGGGGATGAATCTTCTGATCATGAGAAGAGCTAAAAAAAGGCGAGGTATGATTCAGCGAGTCAATTTAAAAGGTCGATTACTTCTACTTGCCTACCGAATATTTTCCGTAATTGTTTCTGTCATCGCTTACCTTATCGTTCTTCATGCTATGGGTGATATGGTGCTCTTCGGTATTGCTATTTTAATTCTATTAGCGCTTATATTTGCTTTTCGCAATTATGTTCCTAAATATTTTTCGGAGATCCGTCTTTTTCTCAACTTAGGCTCAGCCCGACAAGGCGAGCGCGTCATCTATCGTGGTATTCCTTGGCGTATTGAAAGGATCACACTCTATAGCGCAACACTTGTCAATCCTGCTATCGATAATGGTCATATTCGTCTAATGTTGCCGGAGCTAGCAACATTAACCTCTCGTCCGCTACAAAGTGATGAGATCTGGTTCCCTGCTAAAGTGGGTGACAGCTTTATTCTACCTAATGGTGTCTTTGGTGAGGTCAAACGAATCACGCCAGAATCGGTTTATCTTAATTCATTTAATAGTACGATTATCTACCCTGCTCCTGATTTTATTACCGGTGCACCGACAAACCTCTCTTATGGCTACTATACAGTTGCTGATTTTGGGCTCTCTTATAAACACTTTGCCACACCGGTTGATGAGATCTTTACAAAATTGAAAGCCTATATTGAAGAGTTTCTCTCTCATACAGGGATGCATGATCAATATAACTCTATCAGTGTGGAGTTTAGACGTATTAATGAAGGGGTCTCTCTCGTCTATACCGTAATTGTAGCAATGAAAGGCTCAGGTGCCGGCTACTACTTCCAGTCAGGAAGACTGTTACAAGAAGCTTGCCTTCGTTGTGCGCAAAAAGAGGGCTGGAGTATGCCTTTTACCAATATTGAGATGCGAGATAACAATCATCGCGTAATTGATGTAACACCCCACTCGGCAACACTCTCATAGTCCGGCACTCGATAGCTTGATAACTTAAGTCATCGAATCATTTAAGGTCAAGCTAAATACCCATTATCATTATCATTATCATTATCATTATCATAAGCAATGGTAAATGGTAAACAACAAATAACTTAATAACTTAATAACTTAATAACAGATAGTGTAATAAAAAAGCGATAAAAAAAGTGCCGATCATCTGATCGGCACTTCTATTTTACTTTCCCTTTTAATGATGGCATTTCAATTTCACGCCTTCATCATCTTTCATCATTATTAATGTCTTGCAACCATTAACTTCTTAATCTCTGCAATCGCTTTTGCAGGATTCAAGCCTTTTGGACAGGTATTAGTACAGTTCATGATTGTATGACAACGATAGAGCTTAAATGGA
>JASLFJ010000040.1 GCA_030150665.1 Enterococcaceae bacterium | reverse complement strand
CAATTGCTTAAGTTCTTCTGTAAGTATCTTTTTTACCATCATTTGACAATACGTTTGTAGTTGTCTTCGGTCAGCATCTGTTAATAAATGAATACGCTGATGTTGTTGATATAAATAGCCTAAACTGCCAAGAACAATCCCAAAAGAAAAAATAGCCCCTTTATGGGTATTTACTCCTTCTGTTGCTTCTAACATTTTTTCTTCTAAATGCATTCCAATCTCTCTTAAGATCACAAATAGTTCAGGCAAGGAAGATTGATGCATCCACCCTGCCTTTAAATAGTTGAAAAAACCTTCTGTCATCACTTGACTACTTTGATAAAACGTTTGAATCGTCATATCTTGATGCGCTCCATGATCCCACCAATCAACAAGTCCTGGTTTGGGAGCTAGCTGAGCTTCGTACCATAAATGTCGGCTTGCTTCTTGAGCAATCATATATAATTGATGTTTTATATCATGATCCATCGGTGACATACTACTCACTTAAAAAGGATAATTGTTCTGGAAATTCATAGTAACATAAAGCTAGCGCAAGTTCGTAAACATCAACAGCATCATTTAAACTAAACAGTTCAACGGGTGAGTGAGAATATCTTCTAGGAACAGCAAGCGTTGCACTAGGAGCTCCACCAAATTCATGCATCAGTGCTGCTGCATCTGTTGTATAATTACCCCCCATCAGCGTTACAGTTTGTAAATGTATTTCTTTTTCTTGAGCACATGTTTCAATGGCTTTACGAAGTGCAGGATGAATCATGCTGAAGAAACGATCCCCTACGGCATCGGCTACTGGAAATCCGGGTCCATGATCTAATTGAATAGGCAGTTCTTCTTGGAATAAAACATCAGGCGTATCTCCACAAGGAATTGTATCTAGCGCAATGGCTAAATCTGGAGCAACGCGGTGCATTGCTGTTTTGGCACCATATAAGCCTACTTCTTCTTGAACCGTAAATACGGCTTCTAAGGTTCCATACATGTGTTCAGGATCAATATGTTTCACAAGTTCCATTAAAATGGCACAACAAATACGATCATCTACCGCTTTAGTCGCAATAAAATCTGGATTGTGCATTTCATTCCATTGTTGTTGCCAAATCACAAAATCCCCTATCTTAATGCCAGCCTGTTCTACCTCTTCTCTAGAGCTCATCGCAACATCAACATAAATCGATGCAACAGGAGTCACACGAGATGCTTCTTCTTCTGTTTGCAGATGTCCTGGTTTATTTCCTGTAACTCCTGGAATGTGTTTTGGACCTATAAAAACAGCACGTCCTGGTAATAAATTATCTGGAACGCCTCCAACGCGATCGACAACTAAAAAACCATTAGGTAAAATATTACGCACAACAAGACCGATTTCATCAGTATGAGCAGTGAACATACGCTTTGGCCCTGGATATTTGCCAATAATTTTCACATAAATATTTCCTTTAGGATCCACCGTCATTTGATCATTATAATCTTTAAGCTCTTGAACAATATGTTGAATTACAGCTTGTTCTTGACCAGATCCTCCATATAAACCTGTTAACGTTTTCAAAGATGATTTTAATGTTTCTTTCATTGTTTTCATTATATTCCCCTCCCTTTCTTATTTATTTTACCTAAAAAAAATAAAATAATAAAATAAGAGCATTGATAAAATCTATATCAAAAAAGTTATAAAAGGAGTTTTCATGAATAAAAAACGAATGATACAAATCATAACCATTACAGGAGCTGTTATTTCCCTGATTCTGGCTATCTATGCTTTTAAAATGAATCTTTTTAATGATCCAAAACAGCTGCAAGCAAAAATGAATGAATTAGGTTCATTTGGTATTATTGTCTTTTTGATCATTCAAATCCTTCAACCGATTGTCCCATTTATTCCTGGAGGAATGAGTGATGTTGCAGGAATTATGATGTATGGTCCTTTTTGGGGGATGGTTTATGTGTGTTTTGGCCTTATTATTGGTGAATACTTAGCATTTTTAATAGTTAGAACGTATGGTATGCGTTTTTTAACGATTGTCCTTAATGAAAAATCCATCACTAAAATAAAGCAGTGGCTACATCAATGGAATGATAAAATGTTGTGGCTACTTGCGATTATCTTTATTATGCCTTTTGGTCCGGATGATTTAGCTTGTTATGCTTGTGGGCTTTCTGAAGTCTCACGCAAAAAATACCTCCTGACCATTACACTTTTAAAACCTATATCAGTAGGTATCCATGTCTTTATCAGTTTATATATTCTTCAAAAAATATCATAATGAATAGACTTTATATCATTTATATGATAAATTTTTATAAGATGGGCGTAAAACCCCTACGCCTTTAGGCTAGGGGATGTAAGACCTAACGACCTTGTTCTTGAATATATTTTAGGATCATCTCTTTGCTTACATTTCTAATACTATAAGAAAAATATCCATCACTCCAAAAGCTTCATTCTTTCCAAAAATGCTGAGAAAGATATGTGTTATGCTTTTAACGCATTCGATAAGTGGTGAGTTGCTTCAATCATCTAACGATTTCAAGAATACTCTATTTCGGGGAATATCTGATTAGGATATGAATAGGGTCTTGGTCTATTTCTTGTTTAGTAACTTGCCAACCGTAATGATTAGCTGTTGATTCGATTTCAGCTTGAATATCATCACCGACTTTTAATAATAACTTTTTTTCGATAGTTACCAACAAATATCAAATGACATATAAGCAAGTGTCTACGATGATTTTCAGAGATATATTCCATTACTTTTCCAAGCCTTTACGAATAAGTTAGTAAACAGTACCTGAAAAACTTTCAATATTATTCTTTTTTCGATACTCCTCAATCCTTACTACTAAATCGATAGGAAACTTAATTAATTTGGGTACACGTTGCATGTGTACCACACTCCTTTTAAAAATATGTTATTGATATATACTAATACTCTACATACACTTATAGCATATACGGAAAAGAGGTGAACATCAATGATGGTACATAAAGCATATAAATTTAGAATCTACCCAAACAAAGAACAAGAAATTTTAATTGCTAAAACAATCGGCTGTTCACGTTTTGTATTTAATTATTTTTTAGCAAAATGGAACAATACTTATAAAGAAACAGGAAAAGGGTTAACTTATCGTACTTGTTCTCTTCAGTTAACACAACTTAAAAAAGAATTAACTTGGCTAAAAGAAGTAGATAG
>JASLFJ010000134.1 GCA_030150665.1 Enterococcaceae bacterium | reverse complement strand
GTGCTTCTGGATCCCAATAAGGAGCACCTAGTCCTGTAAAGGCTGGAACTACATAAATTGAGTCATCTGCTTGGGACTGTTTAGCAAGCGTTTCGCTTTCTCTTGATGTATCAATCATCTGAAGGCCGTCTCTTAACCATTGTATGGCAGATCCTGCGACAAAAATACTTCCTTCAAGTGCATAACATAGATTATCTTTAATAGAAAAAGCGATTGTGGTAAGCAGTTGATGATGAGATAATTTCGGCGCATCTCCAATATTCATCATAATAAACGCACCTGTTCCATATGTATTTTTAATCATGCCTGGATCTAGTGCTTGTTGACCAATCAGTGCTGCTTGTTGATCTCCTGCCATACCTGCAATAGGAACGCGTTTTCCAGAAAAGTGATAACTTTCAGCATAACCATAAATTTCAGCATTGCTTTTTACATCAGGAAGCAGTGCTTTTGGTATATCTAGCCAAGATAAAATTTCTTCATCCCAAGTCAGCGTATGTATATTAAACAGCATCGTTCGAGAGGCGTTTGTATAATCAGTGATATGTACCGCCCCTTCTGTTAGCTTCCAAAGAAGCCACGTATCAATTGTTCCAAAGGCAAGTTCGCCTTGTTCGGCGCGTGTCTGTGCTCCGGGGACATGATCTAAAATCCAGCGTATTTTTGTTGCTGAAAAGTAAGCATCAAGTACTAGTCCTGTTTTTTGATGAATCGCTTCAGTGTATCCTTCTTGTCTTAATTGGTCAGCAATTTCAGCTGATTGTCTAGATTGCCAGACAATAGCAGGATAAATGGGTGTTCCAGTAGCTCGGTCCCAAATGACTGTTGTTTCACGCTGATTTGTAATGCCAATTGCATCAATTTGAGAAGGATGGATATTTGCTTGAATAAAGGCTCCTGCAAGGACGGATTGAACTGAATTCCAAATCTCTTCAGGATCTTGTTCCACCCACCCTGGTTCTGGAAAGTACTGAGGGAATTCTTCTTGAGCGCTACCGATCTCTAAAGCATTATGATTAAAAATAATTGCTCTAGAGCTTGTTGTACCTTGATCAATAGCTAAAATATAGCCTGGTTTTTTGGACATAAATGTTCCTCCATTAGGTCATATTCTTTTTTAGAAAACGCATTCATATAACTAATATTATCATAACAAAAATCATTTATTCTGGCAAAAGATGTCACTGTGTTTTTATTCTAGGCAAGCGATTAGAAACATGATATAATAAATCAAGCAGTAATTAAAAAAGAAAAGAGGGTATTCACCATGGTTAATGTTTATGATACAGCGAATCAATTAGAACGTGAATTACGTGAAATTCCAGAATTTACATCCTTAAAAACAGCATTTGAAGCGGTTAAAGAAGATGAAGTAGCTTTTGAATTATTTGTTGAGTTTCAACAAATGCAGTTGATGTTACAACAAAAACAGATGACAGGAATGCCATTTACTGAAGAAGAGGAAGCAGCAGCGCAAGCAATGAGTGTGCGTGTACAGGAAAATGAAAAAATTCGTACATTAATGGAAAAAGAACAAGCATTAAGTACACTACTTACTGACTTGAATCAAATTATTATGCGCCCTGTGCAAGAGTTATATGCTCAAGATTAATTTTATAAGTAACTAGCACATGTTAAGGATTAATTATATCCGATGAGCACCATTACATTAGGCTTCTTTTAGCCCTTATCGCTCTTGTCTTGTACAACAAGCAAGAGCTTTTTTATATAGAACGATTATTTTGTAAGAGGAGATGATAAATTTATGCGTCATCAACGTCCAAAAGGAACAGCTGATTTATTACCTGAAGAAGTAGCAGCATGGCAATATTTAGAACGTTCTGCTCGTGATATATTTTCAGCATATCAATGTTTTGAATCAAGAACACCCATATTTGAACACTATGAAGTGATTGCACGTAGTGTGGGAGATACAACAGATATTGTTTCTAAAGAGATGTATGATTTTTATGATAAAGGGAATCGTCATATTACATTGCGTCCTGAAGGAACTGCACCTATGGCAAGAGCCTATATTGAAAATAAGTTATATGGTCCAGAACACAGCGTGCCTTATAAAACATTTTATATGGGACCGATGTTTCGCTATGAACGTCCTCAAGCAGGACGACTCAGACAATTTCATCAAATTGGAGTGGAGATTTTTGGTGTGAAAACACCCAGTATTGATGCAGAAACCATTGCCATGGCTTTTGATTATTTTCATGCCTTAGGGCTTTATCATGTTTCTTTATATTTAAATTCTCTAGGAAGCTTAAAAACACGTACAGCATACCGCCAAGCCCTTCTTGATTATTTAACTCCTTTATATGATCAGATGAGTGAGGATTCAAAACGAAGATATCAACAAAATCCGTTACGTGTTTTAGACAGTAAAGATCCAAAAGATAAGGTGATTGTTGCTGAGGCACCCTCTATTTTAGATTATTTATCTGAAGAAGAGAGGATGTATTTTAACGAAGTCCAAGAGCTGCTGACTAGTTATGGTATTTCATTTATGATTGATCATCGTATGGTTCGAGGTTTAGATTACTATAATGATGTTATTTTTGAAATCATGACAGAATCTGAAGAGTTTGCAGGTGTGAAAACGACAATTTGTGCCGGTGGTAGATATGATCAGTTAGTTGAAGACTTAGGAGGACCTTCAACCCCTGCTTTTGGTTTTGGTATGGGTATGGAGCGTCTTTTACTAACGTGTCAAGCAGAAGGGATTCAGTTTCCAACCCTTAAAACTCCTGACGTTTATGTCGTTAGTTTGTCTGATGAATTAAGAGCACTGTCCTCAACATGGGTCCAAAAGTTAAGACGTGCAGGTATTTCAGCTACTCATGATTATTTATCACGTAAAGTGAAAGGACAGATGAAAGCTGCGAATAAAAGTGGGGTAAAATGGACAGTATTTATGGATGAAGCGACTTTAGAGCAACAAATGGTTCGCGTTAAAGATATGACAAGTGGCGAAGAACATACGGTTATGTTAGATCAGCTGATCGATGAATTAAATACATTAAGATTAAAATAAGAGAGGAACAAAATCATGAAAGAAAGAACGTGCTATTGCGGAGAAGTTACAGAAGCATATTTAAATGAAACAATTACCGTTATGGGATGGGTACAAAAGCGCCGTGATCTAGGGGGACTTGTGTTTATTGATTTAAGAGACCGTGAAGGTATTTTACAATTAACGATTCCTCCTGAAGCGAGTGATAGCGTATGGCAAGCCGTTGAACGGTGTAGAACAGAAAGTGTGATTTGTGCCACAGGAACGGTAGTGATGCGTGATGTTGCTAATCCTAAATTAAAAACAGGAGCGGTAGAACTTAATGTGACTTCACTAGATGTGTTGAATGAAAGTAAAGTCACACCATTTGTTATTGAAGAAGCTGATCAGGTTAATGATGAACTGAGAATGACTTATCGCTACTTAGATTTAAGACGTGTAAAGATGCAAGAGACATTAAAATTAAGACATCACATAACTCATGTGATGCGTTCATTTTTAAATGATCACCGTTTTATTGATGTTGAAACACCTTATCTTACAAAATCAACCCCAGAAGGTGCTAGAGATTATCTTGTTCCTTCAAGAGTATATCCAGGACATTTTTATGCTTTACCTCAATCCCCACAAATTTTAAAACAGCTACTAATGAATGCTGGAGTGGATAGATATTATCAAATTGTTCGCTGTTTCCGTGATGAAGATTTAAGAGGGGACCGTCAACCAGAGTTTACACAGCTTGATTTAGAGACAAGCTTTTTATCAGAACAAGCGATTCGTGATTTGACAGAGTCTCTGCTGAAAACGGTTGTTAAAGAAACTAAAGGAATTGAGCTTTCAGAACCCTTTCCAGTTCTTAGTTATGATGAAGCGATGAATAGATTTGGAAGTGACAAGCCTGATCTTCGTTTTGGACTTGAATTACAAAATATAAGTGATTGGGCGCAAACGACTGATTTTAAAGTCTTTAAAGAGGCTATAAGTCAAGGTGGCATCGTTAGTGCGCTTGTGATTTCTAAAGGAGCAGATCGTTATTCTCGAAAAGATTTAGATCAAAAAGCAAAAGATATTGAAACCTTTAACGCAAAAGGGCTTGCTTGGGTTAAAGTTACATCAGAAGGAATTTCAGGACCGATTGCGAAGTTTTTAGATGCGAAGTCGTTGTGTGAACGGTTAAATGCTAAAGAAGGGGATCTAATCTGTTTTGTAGCGGATCAAAAACGAGTTGTACAAGAGTCATTAGGTTATTTAAGAATACAATTTGCGAAAGAATTAGCGCTGATTGATTCAGATCAGTTAGCTTTTGCTTGGATTGTTGACTGGCCACTTTTAGAATTTGATGAAGAAGCAAATCGCTATGTTGCTGCGCATCATCCATTTACACGTCCTAAAGAAGAGCATATTCCATTATTAAAAACACATCCTGATCAAGTTTATGCTCAGGCCTATGATATTGTACTTAATGGCTATGAAATTGGCGGTGGCTCATTAAGGATTTATCAAAGAGAGCTTCAAGAACAAATGTTTGATGTTTTAGGGTTTACAAAAGAAGAAGCTAAAGCGCAGTTTGGCTTTTTACTGGAAGCAATGGATTATGGGTTCCCACCGCATGGCGGCATTGCTTTAGGGCTAGACCGCATTGTGATGATTTTAGCAGGAGCAGATAATATTCGTGAAGTGATTGCGTTTCCTAAAAATAGTAAAGCAGTAGATCCTATGCTTCAAGCACCAAGTACCGTTTCTAACGATCAACTAGATGTGTTACAGATTGCTTTAGTCAATCAAGAGCAAGATCATACAGAATAAATGTTAAATAGAGGAAGTGAATAAAGGTAAGAAGGGACTTCTTACGATAACTCATGAAAAAAATTCGAGAGTATGCTGATAGTCATGAATATACTGCTAAATTTTCAGTTGCTTTAACTTATGCGTTATTATCGGCGCTAGCCTTAAATTTTTTCTGGCAGCCAGGTCATATTTACTCAAGTGGAATTACCGGGGTTGCTCAGATTATTACGACCGTGTTTCATCATTTTACGCAAATTAGAATTCCGATTGCGCTCGTCATTTATGGTTTAAATGTTCCGCTATTCTTTTTAGCTTGGAAAAAGATTGGTAAAAAATTTACTTTATTTACAGCACTTACAGTAACATTAAGTGCGATTGCTATTCAAATAGTTCCAGAGACAATGATTTCTGATGATCCGATTGTCTGTGCTTTATTTGGTGGAGCGATTAATGGAGCGGGTGTTGGCTTAGCTTTAAAAAATGGACTTTCTTCTGGAGGTCTAGATATTGTTAGTCTGACTATTCGAAAAAAAACAGGACGAAGTGTAGGTTCTTTAGCAATTTTCTTTAATATCATTATTATGTTTGCAGCGGGTGCGTTATTTGGCTGGCAATATGCGTTATATAGTGCGTTATCTATTTTTGTGAGTGGTAAAGTTGTAGATACGGTATATACGAAACAGAAAAAAATGCAAGTCATGATTATTACGAAAAATCCAGATGCAGTGATTGAAGCAATTCAAGATGCGTTAAGACGAGGCATTACGATTATTCATGATGCAGAAGGGGCATTTCATCACGATGAACAAAAAGTATTATTAACGGTAATTACGCGTTATGAAAAATATATATTAGAAAAAGCAATGGCCCAGTCAGATCCGAATGCCTTTGTTAGTATTTCTGATAATGTGGAGATTTTAGGGAATTTTTATGATCCAGGAATGTGACGACGTGTGTGCGTCGTCTTTTCTTATCTATTTATTTTAAGAGAGGAGTTTATTATGACAGTACAAGATCAATTAATTAAAGCAATATCTCAAGATGGCTCGATTCGTATTTATGTGGTTCGTGCCACACAAACAGTAGCTGAAGCACAAAAAAGACATGATACATGGTCAAATGCAACAGCTGCTTTAGGTCGAACCTTAGTCGGTACGGTACTTTTAGGAGCTACACTTAAAGGGGATGATGAAGTTACCGTTAAAATTCAAGGAGATGGTCCTGTAGGAGGCATTGTTGCAGTTTCAGATGGTAAAGGAAATGTACGCGGCTATATTAAACAGCCTCATGTAAGTTTGCCCTCTAAAGCTCCTGGAAAAATTGATGTCGGTGCAGCAGTAGGACGTCATGGGGTTATGACTGTAATTAAGGATTTAGGACTTAAAGAACCCTTTTCAGGACAAGTTCCACTCGTTTCAGGAGAGCTAGGTGAGGACTTTACTTATTATTTAACACACTCTGAACAAACTCCTTCAGCAGTGGGATTAAGTGTTTTAGTTGCTCCAGATGAACATGTGATTGCTTCAGGGGGTTTTTTAATTCAAGTGATGCCTAATGCAACGGAAGAGACTATTACTCAGTTAGAAGCGCAGTTAACACAATTACCCTTGGTCTCTGAAGTGCTTGCTGAAGAACGTCCTTTAGAGGAGTTATTAACGTTACTATTAGGTCCTATTGAATATACTATTTTAGAGAGATTACCTGTTCAATTTCACTGTCCGTGTTCTAAAGAAAAATTTGAACGAGGGTTATTATCTTTAGGCTATCAGGAGCTTGAGATATTAAAAGAAGAAGATCACGGTGCAGAAGCTGTATGTCATTTTTGTGAAGAAGCTTATTATTACTCTGAAGAAGAGTTAGACACTTTAATGAATGAATTAAATGCTTCAGATAAAGGAGTTCAATAATATGGCTTGGTATATTGGAGATGTGTCTGTTGACAATCAAGTAGTTGTAGCCCCAATGGCAGGAATTAGTAATGCAGCATTTCGTGTAACTGTTGAAGAATTTGGTGCAGGATTAGTGTGTTGTGAGATGATTAGTGATAAAGGCATTCAACATAGAAATCAAAAAACACTAGATATGCTCTATATTGACCCGGTTGAACATCCGTTAAGTCTTCAAATTTTTGGTGGAAGTAAAGAGACATTAGTTGCAGCTGCTCAGTTTGTGGAAGAGCATACGACAGCAGATATTATTGATATTAATATGGGTTGTCCAGTAAATAAGGTGATAAAAGCTGAAGCTGGAGCTAAGTGGTTATTAGATCCTGATAAAGTTTATGAGATGGTAGATGCTGTGACTTCAGCAGTAACAAGACCTGTTACCGTAAAAATGCGGACTGGATGGGATGAAGCACATTTATATGCAAAAGAAAATGCACTAGCAGCTCAAGCAGGAGGTGCAAGTGCAATTGCGATGCATGGAAGAACACGGAAACAGATGTATGAAGGAACAGCTAATTGGGATATTTTAAGATCCGTTAAAGAAGTACTTTCGATTCCATTAATGGGTAATGGGGATGTGAAAACTCCTGAAGATGCAAAACGTATGTTAGATGAAGTAGGGTGTGATGCGGTGATGATTGGTCGAGCAGCGCTTGGTAATCCTTGGATGATTTATCGTACGGTACATTATTTATCAACAGGAGAACTTCTTCCAGAACCTTCTATTGAAGAGAAAATTAATACAGCGAAACTGCATTTAGATCGTTTAGTAGCGTTAAAAGGAGCATCTATTGCGGTAAGAGAATTTAGACAACATGCAGCTTACTACTTAAAAGGGATTCCAAGAACCGCAAAATTAAAAGTAGCAATCAATCAAGCAACGCAAGTTGATGAAGTAATTGAATTACTTTCTCAAGTCAGTCCTGTAACTATTTAAAAGGGTCGTGTTATTTATGGATGAAGTGCAGCAGTTATTGAATTGGTTTGATCATCAACCATTATTTTATAAAACACCAACACTATCAAGGATGAAGATGGTACTCAGTGCATTAGATCATCCAGAACAAGCATGTCAATATGTTCATGTTACTGGAACTAATGGAAAAGGATCAACGATCGCTTATTTATCTTCTTTATTAAAACAAGATGTTAAGGTGGGTGTATTTACATCTCCACATTGGGAAGTGATTTATGATCGGATTAGAATTAATGATGTTCCTATTAATGCTGAGGATTTTTTCATATATTTGAGTAGATTAAAAACACTTAGCACGCAACTTGTAACAAA
>JASLFJ010000128.1 GCA_030150665.1 Enterococcaceae bacterium | reverse complement strand
TCAACATTTTTTAATCGTCTTGCAGGAGAGAAAATATCAATTGTTGAAGATCTTCCGGGTGTGACTAGAGATCGAATTTATGCAGAAAGTGAATGGTTAGGTAAAACATTTAATATTATTGATACCGGAGGTATTGAGATTAATGATGAACCATTTATGGAACAAATTAAATATCAAGTAGCCATCGCTATAGAAGAAGCAGATTTAATTATTATGTTAACAAGCGCTAAAGAAGGATTGACAGATACTGATGAATATATTGCTAAGCGTTTGCATCGTTCGAAAAAGCCGGTATTATTAGCGGTAAATAAGACAGATAATCCAGAGCTTCGTAATAATATTTATGAATTTTATAATTTAGGGTTAGGAGATCCTTATCCTGTATCAAGCAGTCATGGTTTAGGAATTGGCGATCTTTTAGATGAAGCATTTAAGTTACTACCCGATTTATCCTCAGAAAAACGAGAAGACGTATTGCATTTTAGTTTTATTGGACGTCCAAATGTAGGTAAATCCTCATTAGTAAATGCATTACTTGGGGAAGAGCGAGTTATTGTATCTAATCAAGCAGGAACAACTCGAGATGCTGTTGATGTATCGTTTAAAGATGAAGAAGATAGAGAATATATTATGATTGATACAGCAGGTCTTAGAAAAAAAGGCAAAGTTGATGAGAAAACTGAAAAGTACAGTGCGCTTAGATCGATGCGGGCAATTGAACGTTCTGATGTTGTTATTGTCGTTTTAAATGCTGAAGAAGGTATTCGAGAATATGATAAACGGATTGCAGGTTTTGCACATGAAGCAGGCAAAGGTATTTTAATTTTAGTCAATAAATGGGATACATTAAAAAAAGATACCCATTCTATGAAAGAATTTGAAGATATGATTCGACAAGAGTTTAAGTATCTAGATTATGCTCCTATTTTATTTGTTTCTGCAAAAACAAAACAACGAATTCATCAAATTCCAAACTATATTCAAGAAATTTATGCCAATCAACATTTAAGATTGCCATCTTCATTATTAAATGATGTGTTAATGGATGCTATTGCGATGAATCCAACACCGACAGATAAAGGTAAGCGACTCAAGATTTTTTATTGTACACAAGTTGCAGTAGCCCCACCTACTTTTGTTGTATTTGTAAATGAAGAAGAGTTGCTGCATTTTTCTTATGCGAGATTTTTGGAAAATCAAATTAGAAAAATATTTCCATTTGAAGGAACATCTATTCGAATTTTACCGCGACGTAGAAAATAATAAGATTATCTATAAAATCTCTTGATCAATCAATGTTGTTGTGTTATCTTGATAAAAGAATACAGAATATATTTTGTATTAGGCTTTAATCATGATGAGGATTAAAGCTCACACAGTAACGGTGATTAAAGATGTGTTATAACACAATCTTTAGAGATATTTAGGAGGTGAATTATATGGCAAATAAGACAGATATTATTGATAAAGTCGTTGAAGTAACTGGGCTTACTAAAAAAGATGCAACTTTAGCCGTAGATACAGTATTTTCTACAATTCAAGAATCTTTAGCAAAAGGTGAGAAAGTTCAATTAATTGGCTTTGGTAACTTTGAAGTTCGTGAACGTGCTGCTCGTAAAGGAAGAAATCCTCAAACTGGGGAAGAAATTCAAATTGCAGCAAGTAAAGTACCAGCATTTAAAGCAGGAAAAGCGTTGAAAGATGCTGTGAAATAAAATAAAAACACTCCCATAGTTTAAAGATCTTGGGAGTGTTTTTATTTTATAATGAGAAAAAACAAGTTATGATAGTAGAAAGAGGTTTTTTATGGAATTACAATTTTTAGGAACAGGTGCAGGTGTTCCATCAAAACAAAGAAATGTATCGAGTTGTGTTTTGAAATTATTAGATGAGATCAATGAGCTATGGATGTTTGATTGTGGAGAAGCAACACAGCATAAAATTTTATATACAACGTTACGTCCTCGTAAAGTTTCTAAAATATTTATTACTCATTTACATGGAGATCATATTTTTGGGCTTCCTGGTTTTTTAAGTAGTCGCTCATTTCAAGGAGGAGAGACTGACTTAGAAATTATAGGTCCTGAAGGTATTAAGACATTTGTACTTACAGCACTTAAATTATCTCAATCACAACTGTCATATCGATTAACATTTCAAGAATTACCGAAAGATTTTTATGGAACGGTTTTAGATACGCATTCTTTTTCTGTTATAGCTGCACCGTTAGATCATCGTATTACCTCTTTTGGTTATCGTGTTATAGAAAAAGATAAGCAAGGTGAATTACTAGTAGATAAATTAAAAGAAGAAGGAGTGGCACCTGGGCCTATTTATAAGGAGTTAAAAGAGGGCAAGCAAGTTACCTTACCAGATGGAAGAATGCTTAATGGGGCAGATTATGTAGGACCTTTAATACCAGGAAGAATTGTAACGATTTTAGGAGATACAAGAAGACATCAACATATTGATATGTTAGCTCAAGATGCAGATGTTTGTGTACATGAAGCAACATTTCAATCTTCTGAACAAAAGTTAGCTCATAATTATTATCATAGTACGGTAAGAGATGCCGCTGAGATGGCAAAAAGATGTAATGTTCAGACATTATATTTAACACATATTAGTGCACGATATACAGGTCAAGATTTAAAGAAATTACTTGCTGAAGGAAGAGCTATTTTTCCAAATACTTATATGGCTTACGATTTAGCATGTTTTGATATTCCTAGAAAATAATAAAAGGAGTCGTAGAATGCATCATATACAACATTTAGATCATAAAGTAGTTTTAATTACAGGAGCTTCATCAGGTTTAGGGGAAGCACTGGCATATCAATGTGCAGAACAAGGAGCACAACTGATATTATGTGCTAGAAGAGCACAAGAATTAAAACGTGTTGCCCAAAAATGTTTTGAGATTAATGGTAAAACACATGAAGCAGTCAGTGTTGATCTTAATAATTATTATTCTGTTCAAGAAGCATTAACAACAATTAAAGAAACATATACACGTATTGATATATTGATGAATTGTGCTGGTTTTGGGATATTTGATGCGTTAGTAGATACACAACCTCAAACGATTCATCAAATGTTTTCTGTTAATGTTTTAGGTCTTATTTATATGACTCAATCCATTTTGGAATTAATGTTACCTTATGGTGAAGGTGTTATTGTTAATATTGCTTCTCAAGCTGGAAAAATAGCTACTCCACATGCTTCTATTTATTCAGCGACTAAATTTGCGGTTATTGGTTTTTCAAATGCGTTACGTTTAGAATTAAAACCTTATAATATTCATGTAATGACTGTAAATCCAGGACCGATTAATACGCGATTTTTTTCGTTAGCAGATCCTACGGGTGAATATTTATCAGCTATTGATCATATTATTTTAGACGTAGATGATGTTGCTAAAAAAGTAATGTCAGGCATTTATCAGAGAAAAAGAGAAGTTAATTTACCATTTTATATGGAATTAGCTGCTAAGTTTTATGCTATCTTTCCCAAT
>JASLFJ010000112.1 GCA_030150665.1 Enterococcaceae bacterium | reverse complement strand
AGATTGCGTGAATGGGAGTGTCCTCATTGTCATACCCATCATGACCGAGATATTAACGCAAGTTTAAATCTTAAAAATGAAGCCATAAGGCTTCTAACCGTAGGAACTACGGGGATCGCCTAATCCATTAGAGTTCGGTAGCACTCTGTACTTAGGAATCCACTAAGGCTTTAGCCTAGTGGTAGTTCAAATATGAAAATGATGTTTTGAGGTAACCGTTATAGGTTTATTTGAAAATGGGTGGGTAAGTGATAATTGTTGTGCATGTAACATTAACCGAGGATATTGTTCTGGATGAGGGTGATATAAAGGATCTCCTAAAATAGGATAACCTATATGTTCTAAGTGTACCCGAATTTGATGTGTTCTTCCTGTATCTAAAGTACAGGAAAGTAAAGTCTTACGATCAGTTTGTTTGAGTCGTTGAATATGTGTGACTGCATGCTGTCCTTGTTTACTGATACAGCGTTTTCTTCGATCATATTTATCTCTACCAATAGGTTGATTGATTGTTTTTTGTTTATAAGGAAATGAAGCACCAACAATCGCATGATAAGTTCTTTGAATGTGTTTTTGTTCTAAAGACTGACTTAATAAGGGTAAGACTAAAGGATTTTTTGCGATTAAAATAAGACCACTTGTTTCTTTATCTAGTCTGTGGACAATAAAGGGATCACTTTGACTATGTTTTAGATATCCGGTTAGTTCGTTAAATAAGGTACCTGTTTCTTTAGGTTGATTAGGATGTGTTTTCATTCCTGCAGGCTTATCAACAATTAAGAGGTGTTCATCTTCAAAGACAACATCAAAAGATTGTGTGTTTTCTAAAACCCAATTAGGAAATAAAAAATCTTCCTGTAAAAAGGTCAGCGTCAGAACATCATTTGGATAGACGGTATCTTGAAAAGAAAGAGGAGTTCCATCTCTTAGAACTCCTTTTCTTACTCTTAAAAAATGTCTTAGTTTTCGAGGAATATGCCAATAATCTTCTAGTAAGGCTTTAAGTGTCATGGGTGGATACTGTTCACTGACTGAGATAGTATACTCTAACATAAATGACTCCTTTAAATAGGTTTTTGATCATTTGCTGAATAATATGCTTCTAAAGGCAGGAGTGGATCTTCATTCATAAGCTCAGAAAAAGTAACAAATTGATAGCCTTGAGCTTTAAGTTGATCAATAATTCCAGGCAGTGCCTTAACAGTTTCTGGATGGATATCATGTAATAAAATAATGCCTCCACTAAAGGTATTGCTAACTACGGTTTGTTCAATTTTTTTAGGATCTTTAGAGCTCCAATCATGTGAATCAATGGACCACTGAGCGATAGGTAAGCCAATATCATAGGCAACTCGGTAATCTACACTCCCATAAGGAGGACGCACACTTTTAGGAACATGTCCTGTTGCTTGATAAATTAGCCACTGAGTTTTATTGACTTGATCATAAACTTCTTCTGGAGATAATGTGACTAAATTAGGGTGATTATAGGAATGATTCCCGAGTTCATGACCATCTTCAACAATTTGTTGAACAATTTCAGGAGATTGTTCAACACGACTACCTAAAAGATAAAAAGTGGCTGGAATATTTTTTGATTTTAAAATATTTAATACTTCAGGTGTTGTTTGTGGATTAGGTCCATCATCAAATGTTAAAGCAACATATTTATTATCGACAGATTGTTGTGTGTTATTGACTATAGGAAAAGTATTTTGTGTATATTCTGGATTTAATACATTACCGATTTTATCAATAGGTAATTGATATTCAGAGAGGTTTAACGTATTTTCAGGTAAAAATAAGGTTAAATAGTCTTCAGTGAATGAGAAATTTGTAGATTCAGGACTAATAGTTTGGGTTACTTGGTAAACTTCAGGTGCTTGACTAGGTTCTAAATGTTGTTCTTCTAATATAGATGCTCTTAATTGATTCATCATATATAAAAAGTGACTAGGTTCTTCGTTGAAAAGTTCACTCAAAGTTAACTCAGCATCTGTAAGTTGACTAAAGGTCTGATGCATAGTTTCTAGCTCTTCGGTAGATTCTTTCCATTTTTCTTTTTTATCATCCCAAATATAGTTCATCTTTACAAATTGATAAGTATATATATTTTTTTGTAATGAAATAGGATTAACGGTAATAAAGCTTATTTGTTTATGTTTTTGATTGGGTATTTCTTGAGAATACTTGAGTAATTGATTTTCTATTTGTTCCTGGATATCTTGATTACTACTTGAGGGAACAATTAAAATATTTTCTTGTTTTTCAATCATGTCATACCCTTTAGGAAATTTTTTTTGAGCGTTATATTGTTGTTGTTTGATAATTTCCTGTTTTGCTTCTAAAAAATGTTGTTCATGCAGGCGTTGTTGATTTTTAAAGAAAAAGAAGACATAGACAAAGATTAAAATAATTGCCAATATACCAATAATACGCCGTTGTGTTTTTGTCATTTTTTCACAAACCTTTTCTTCAATTTTATGATTATTGTATCAATTATATGATCTGCAATCAAGAAGATGATCTTATGTAATAATAACAAAATAAATAAAAACTATTGATGATAAAGCTTAATCAATAGTTTTTATTTATTTTATGAGGTAATTTCTTTAGATGATTTATTTTCTTTAACTTTTAGTTTTTGAATGACTAAATGATTGACGGATAAAATAGTAAATTGGATATGATCAATAAAGATTGTATTTCCAGGTTGAATTTGTTGAGGATATCGATTGACAAGATATCCACTAATACTCATAATATCAGGATTTTTTTCAAGTTCAATACCAAATAAGTCTTCAATATCATCAATTTCTGTTTTTCCATCAATGATATATTCGTGCGCATTGATTTTTTTTATAAGTGCAGTTTCTTTATCCGCCTCATCTTGAATATCTCCAACAATTTCTTCTAATAAGTCTTCAATAGTAATTAAACCACTCGTTCCACCATATTCATCGAGTAAAATGGCAAAATGTTTATGTTCTTTTTGCATTGTTTTTAGTAAATTTTTTACAGGAAGGGTTTCAAGTGCAAGGATTGGTTGATGGACATATTTATGAATGGGTTCTTTTTGATGATCAAAAGATGCTTTGAGAAGCTGTTGAAGTGTGACATAACCGATAATTTCATCTTTAGAATCTTGAATGACAGGATATCTTGTATGTCCTAATTCAACAGCAATTCTTAGTGCTTCTTCGACTGAAGTATCCCATTCTAAAACTTCCATATCTACACGATTGACCATGATCTCTTTAGCAACAAGTTCATCAAATTCAAAAATATTATTTAAGTAATTTAACTCATCTTGATTGATTTCTCCTTGTTTAAAGCTATGAGAAGCAATATAAAGCAGTTCATCTTCGGTATGGGTTTCTTGGCCTTCTCCGATCATTTGGATGCCAAATAATTTACCAATAGCTAATGCAGAATGATTTAAAAGCCAGATAAACGGATAGGTGATTTTAAAGAAGATATGTAAAGGACGAACAACAGCAAGAACGACATGTTCTGTTTTAGCAATACTAATCGATTTAGGTACAAGCTCACCAATGACGACATGAACAAAGGTAATAATGAAAAATGAAAGCACAATGGAAATTGTTCGTATTAAGGTAGCTGGTAACGGTAAGTAAGTAATCACCGGATGAATGAGTGTTTCAATCGTACTTTCCCCAAGCCAACCAATAGCAAGTGAGGTTAATGTAATACCTAACTGACAAGCACTTAAATATTCATCGAGATGCTTGGTGACATATAATGCTAATTGTGCATTTTTTTGTCCGGCATCTTTTAATGTTTCAAGTTGACTGGTTCTAATTTTAACTAATGCAAATTCACTGGCTACAAAAAAAGCTGTGAAATAAATCATTAAGGCAATAATGATTAGTTTCGTGATCATTTCATGATCCTCCAATTTGATTAAATTCATTTATCAACGAAATCTGTTATTTTTATCATAGCACACTTAAAATCATCTTGTCACGATAACTTAATATTAAATATATAATTTAGTTTCTTTTTAAGATATGTTAAAATAAAAAGATAAAGCATTAACAAGTACTGAGTTTTTTAGAAAGGATCGGATAACAATGATAAAACGAATCAATATGATTAGAGAAAAAATGAAAGAAGGGCGTGTTGAAGGCCTGCTGATTACCAGTCCTTACAATCGTCATTATCTGAGTGGATTTACAGGATCTACAGGTTGGTTATTGATTACACAAACACGTGCTTTTTTTATTACTGATTTTAGATATATCGAACAAGCTCAGGCAGAATGTAAAGATTATGAGGTTATTAATAATCAAAGAGATAACATTACGGCTTTAGCTCAATTAGTCGCAGAAGAGCAGTTAACTCATATTGGTTTTGAGGCACAAGATGTAAGTTATGAGCTTTATGATCTCCTTGTTTCAGATATTCAGGCAACATGGATTCCGGTCAGTGGTTGGGTAGAGGATTTAAGATCTATCAAAGAAGCTCATGAGATTGAAATTATTAAACAAGCATGTCACATTGCAGATCAAGCATTTATTCATATTTTAGACTATATTCAGCCTGGGAAAACAGAGCGAGAAGTTGCTAATGAGTTAGATTTTTATATGCGTTCTTTAGGTGCAAGCGGTGTCTCTTTTGATACTATTGTTGCCAGTGGTGTTCGTTCAGCGTTACCACATGGTGTAGCGAGTGATAAGATTATTGAATCAGGAGATATGATTACCTTAGATTTTGGTTGCTACTATCAAGGATACGTCTCTGATATGACACGAACTATTGCTTTAGGATCTGTAGATGCGCAGCTACAAGAAATTTATGAGATTGTATTAACCGCACAAAAGAGAGTAATTGAACATATAAAACCAGGTATGTTGTGTTCTAAGGTGGATGCTATTGCACGGGATTATATTACAGAACAAGGATATGGAGATGCGTTTGGACATTCAACAGGACATGGAATTGGCTTAGAAGTTCATGAACAACCTATGCTATCTGCGCGTTCTAAAGAGATATTACGTGTCCATCAAATTGTAACTGATGAACCTGGCATTTATCTAGAAGGTTTAGGTGGCGTGCGTATTGAAGATGATTTATTGATTACAGAGCAAGGCTGTGAGTTATTAACGCATGCACCTAAAGAGTTATTAGTCATCTAATTTAAAGATAACTCGTCTTTAGACTATGGCATATATAGCTTAGATTTGATACAATTGATAAGACAAGTCAAGAATTTTATAAGGAGGACAACAATATGATTTCAGTTAATGATTTTAAAACAGGATTAACGATTGAGTTTGATGGAGGGATTTGGAAAGTTTTAGATTTCCAACATGTAAAACCTGGAAAAGGATCTGCGTTTGTGCGCTCTAAATTAAAAAATTTACGAACAGGTGCTGTTCAAGAAAAAACATTTCGTGCTGGAGAAAAAGTCGCTAAAGCACAAATTGATAACCGTAAAGTTCAATATTTATATGAAAGTGGCGGCAGTCATGTGTTTATGGATTTAGATAACTATGAACAAATTGAGCTTCCAGAAGAACAAATCAAACATGAGCTTAAGTTTTTAAAAGAAAACAGCGAATGTCATTTAATTATGTATGGTAATGAAACATTAGGTATTGATTTACCAAATACTGTAGAATTAGAAGTAACAGAAACAGAACCAGGTATTCGTGGAGATACTTCTTCAGGAGGATCAAAACCAGCAACTATGGAAACAGGACTTGTTGTCAATGTACCATTTTTTATTAACGCAGGAGATGTATTAGTGATTAATACAGCTGAAGGTAGTTATGTATCAAGAGCTTAAATTGTTGTTTTATGTATTTAAAAAGTCATCCTTAAAAGGAGAATAATTATGAGTGAAGAGCAAACATTAATTTTAAATCACGCAGAACAAACAACTGTTCCAGGAGAAATTTTACTAGCTCCAGAAGTATTAGAAATTATTATTGGTATTGCAGCTTCTAATGTTTCAGGAGTTGCTAGTATGCAAGGTAATTTAACAACAAATGTTAATGAATTATTAGGTAGACCGGTGTATCAAAAAGGGGTTCATTTAACAAATACAGGCTCTGGATTAATTGCTGATATTTATTGTTTTGTAGAGTATGGTGTTGTTGTTCCGAATGTTGCCATGAAAATACAAGAAAAAGTAAGACAACAAGTTTTATTTATGACAGATATTTCTTTAAAAGAAGTAAATGTTCATATTGTAGGTATGGTTGCTCAGACGGATGATGTAGATCCGATGAATGATGGACAAGAGGATGCATAATTTATGAATATGACGAGACGTCAAATTAGAGAATACGCAACTCAAGCACTACATACTTCTATATTTCAACCAGATTTATCTGTTGAGATATTAATACAACAATTACCGATAAATCATATAGAGCAAGAACAAGAATTAGCGTTTGAAGATTATCCAGAGTATTTAGTAACGCTCGTTTCTGGAGTTATGAAACATCAAGAAGAGATGGATCAATTAATTCAACAACATTTAAAAAATTGGAAAATCAATCGATTATCACGACTAGATTTGACGATTTTAAGATTAGCTGTTTATGAATTAATGTATCATCCAGAAATTCCAGAAAAAGTAGTGATTAACGAAGCGTTAGAATTAGCTAAGATATACAGTGATGATACTTCTAGAAAATTTATTAATGGTGTCTTATCTAGTATAGTAATATCAGTCAACTCAGATCAGTAATTATAGACTCAAAAAGAAGTCATTCTTTTTGAGTCTATAATTACTGATCTGAGTTCACTGATATTACTATACTAGATAAGACACCATTAATAAATTTTCTAGAAG
>JASLFJ010000161.1 GCA_030150665.1 Enterococcaceae bacterium | reverse complement strand
ACAGAAAGGAAAAGTGGCCGAGTGGCTGAAGGCGCACCCCTGCTAAGGGTGTATACGTTAATAGCGTATCGAGGGTTCGAATCCCTCCTTTTCCGCCATACGATACGTTAAAAGCCCCTATTTTAGGGGCTTTTTGCTTATTTGGAGATTGTAAGTACTCATTAGTGTACTCATTAACCCCCCCATCCATCTCATTTTCATTTTATTCTTTATTTAGTTTTCGACCCACGGCTGGTAGCATATCCTTTTCCTTTGATCACAGAATATAAAGGGGAATGAGAAGTTTTTAGTGATATATAGATAGAACCAGCGAATTATTAAAGTAGTTTATTAATTACTAGAATTTACTAGAATTTACTAGAATTTGTAAGCTATTTGATTAAGTTTATTAGATATTACAAAGTTTCATCCTATTTTATAATGAAGAGTCTATTAATCACATAAGTATCTTTATGTATCGAACTACTCCACTATTTGTGTTAGCAAAGTGTGCATTTTCAAAATGACATCTGACATGGATATTTTCATCTGAAATAGAATAAATAATAATTTTTTTTTAAAGATTATAGGCCTATCTTAGATGAAGAGTATCGATCGTTTTAATTATTGGGTCTAAATAAGATGAACCCCTGAATCCAGGAAAGTTCCAGTAACATCGCTCTAGTTGAATAGAATTTTTTAGATTTAAAGAGGTAATAAACTGTTTGATATCATCTGAATTTTTATGAGCATGGCTAGCCAATAATAGGATTAGTCCATTTGATCCATATATCTTGTTTTCCTCAACTTCTAGATCTACAAGTTTTAGAATATCAAAAGCATCTAATTTATTTTGTTGAATATCTTGGGCTAGTTTTGGCTTAAAGCAATCTATGTATACAGCAATGATATAAAGAAGGACATGACCATTGGCGATATTCTGGTTCATTTTGATATCTAGGTTATTAGCTACTGCTAAGTATCTCGTGAAAGTTTCGATTTCTCTTAAAGATAACTTATTGGTTTTAATAAGATCGTGAGCTAGCGATAAGGCAATGTTATCAGAGCTTCCTAATAAAGTATCTTGTAAGACTGGAGTGTTTTGAACTAATTGATCAAAGTATTCAATAGAAGCAAGCTTATAATCATATGATTGAGAGATTACTTTTTCCGGCAGTTTAATCGTAAATTTAATAAACTTATCCAAATAACGGGTGGCATCAATAGTAGCTCCATAAGCATGATTAATAGCTGCTTTAAGTTGGTTTGTATTAGTGACTAATACAAACTTGACGTTCTTAACATTAAAGGTGTGTTTAATCACTTCGAGCATATGTACTGAAAAATCAGGACGGCAGCGATCTAGTTCATCAATAAAGATGATGATGGGATTATCTTCAGCTAATTCAGTAAGTAGTGCTTGTAAGGCTTTGAGATTCTTTTCGGCTTCTTCATGATCTTTGAGAAGTGCTGCTATAGTTGCATCGATGGCGGCATTTGCTGCATCTTGAATCTCTTTTTCAAATCCATCGGTAATGCTATCAGCACTTTCTTTCATAATATGGCTAACACCAGCTTTTAAAACTGCTTTAGTCCCATATCGAATAGCTGGAAGTGCTTTTTTAAGAAAGCCTTTCTTTTTTTGCTCATCTGGTATTAGGGTCATAATTTCTGCAATAATGGTCATTAAAGGATTATCTGCATGATCAGCCTGAAAAGCATCGATATAGAGGATCTGAGTACCCACATGCTCAGATCTGAATTTGTTGATGAGCTTATGGCAAAACTCACTTTTCCCTGTTCCCCAATCCCCATCAATAATCATCGGAGAGAGATCGATATCGGAAGTAAGAAGTTTTATTATTTTTTCGGCAATAGGCTTGCGGTTAAATTCATCGCGAGCATCGACACCATCAAACTGATATTGTGATAAGTCTTTAGGCATTTATATATTCTCCTCACATTTTGATAAAAAGAGTAGATTCGTAGCAGTTAAATGCAATACATAGCTCGCTAGATGCTCTGGAACTTCCTTAATTTCTGTACCTTGTCCATGCCCAGACTCTCTATTTCTAGTTGTTGGTAATCCGCTTTTTAATAAATTACCTAATGATTGGTATTGGCTTAAAAGATACTCAGGAATTAAACCATTGTTGATACAACCTTGTACTAGTTTCTGAGCTGTATCTTTGTTTTTATCATATTCCCAGCCATGCTTTTCATGAATAGCTTTCAAGAAACTTTCAAAAGCTTTTAAACAATCATTCAAGCATTCTTTGTATTTACCATGACGATAATGATCATGAGCAGATAAAAACTCATCATTAGCCCCTTGATATAATTTATTAGCTGTCAATAGTTTCAATACAGGTTTAACAACTTCAGAATGAATAAATTGAGAATCAACACGAATAATTTCATTTGCTTCAGGCTCAAACTGATAGCCAATTCCATGTTCTTTAAAGCGTTGATTAATTTCCTCAATAGCATCTAGAGCTTGTGAACCATATGAATAATGATCACGTATTTGATAAATAGATAGTGCTAATAACTCAATAATATCTAAACAATGCTCATGGTTTTTACAGTTTAAAAAATATTCAAAAATTGCTTCACTATTTGTTCGGCTCGATTTTGTTAATTCAAATAAGCCATACTCTTTACACAATGTGGTATTAATTCGCTCATAGATATTTGTGGTCATTTCAGAAGAGCCTTGAAGGCCATAATAACGAGTCCATTTTTCTGTTCCAATTACATCCATAGAAATCATTGTTACTTGTCGGCGAAATTCAATAGGAAAATCTTCATATTGATAAACATCAGGAACTTCACCACGCAAACGTTTTTGACGTTTAGAGAAAAGATCAAAAATAGCCATGTATAATTTCCTTATAAAAATTCAAAAATTGAACCACGGTTTGGTACTAATAATTTTTCATATTGACGAACGGCGTAATCATCAGTCATCCCAGCAATATAGTCACAAATTATTCGTGATTTTTCTGATTGGCTTGCTTGCTCCCAGAGTAGTTTCGTTGAGGTTGGTAAAAGTCTTTCAGGGTCACAAGATAAAGCTTCGAAAAGCTCAATAATTATTTTTTGACCTTTGAATTCAAGTTGTTGTACATTAGTACTTTTAATTACATCATTAAATACAAGCCCTAGTAGCGCTTTTTTAAATAGCTCTACATTGTCATCAAGAACAGCGTTTAGTTTTAATAGCGGATGCTCAAAGACATTATTTTCTTGAATTGTAATATTTTCAATTAATGTGAAAATAAGTGTGCCGATTGCATCTTTTCGATCATAACTGGTGCTAAATAATTTCTGTGTCAAATCATCAAAAGAATATTTCCATTGCTCTTCTATAGTTTGAATAGCTTTTTTATTCTTGTTATCTTTATTTTTCCATTTATTAAAATATTCCTTCCAACGATCTTTAGTGATAAGTTTCAATGCAATCGCATCCTCAAGGTCATGGACACTATAAGAAATATCATCGGCTAATTCCATAATTGAAGTATCAAGAGATTTATATAGTGGTTTTTGATGTTTATCTTTAATTGATTCAACTTCTCGTAATCTCGCTTGATCTCCTTGGCAAAAAGCATCAAAGACAAAATCAACAACATCTTTATCTTCATCAAAATAACATTTTGGTGGCTTTTGGGATGTTGCTTTAAAGTACCATGATGTCTGTGAGACAGATACATTTTCATATACAGCATTATTGACCGCATTTGAATAGCTGATAGGGTATTTTAAAACTCCTAATAATAGGCGTCTTGTAGGGTTAATCCCATAACCTTCAGGTTGGTATTTTTCTAGCTTGCTAAGAATTCTTAGAGTTTGGGCGTTACCTTCAAAACCGCCATGGTTTTTCATGCAAAAATTTAAAGCCACTTCACCACCATGACCAAACGGAGGGTGACCCATATCGTGGGACATACCAATGGCTGTTGCTAATGTATATTCTGGCAAAATTCGTTTGTATAGAGGGAGTTTTTGTCTTAGTTTCTGTACAATTCCCCAGCAAATTTGGGAAACTTCCATGGAGTGGGTTAGTCGAGTTCGATAAAAATCTGCTTCTCCTAATCCCAGAACTTGGGTTTTACCTTGTAATCTTCGATAAGCAGCTGAGTGAATCACTCTAGAAAGGTCTAGATCCCATGGGGATCTAGTGTCATTTGAACGATCAGATTTATTTCTAGGTTTTCTGCGTTCTTCCATCTCCAATCGTAATTTTCTAGTCATTTTAGTCATCTTGTATCCTCCTTCGGATTATATTTAATTAATGGTTGCACGACGTTTCCCCGTCAATAATTGTTGCATCAATGCTTTTCCTCTTGTTTTAAATTCTCAAATTTCACGTGTAATTGTTAATACCATTATTAGTATCAGATGGTATCTCGGCTATTTCCCCTGTTTTTGTAATTGAATTGGAAAGCCAATAATTAATCCATTTAAGTCTTTAGGGGTAAGAGTAGCCATTTTGTAGTGGGTAGATTTGCACTGATTGAATCAGACTTTATCGAACTTTCACAGCTTCAACCAAATGTATATACATGCTAAAGGAGCAGTGTTGATATAGTTGATATTTAGCTTATCATAATAAGTTGCTAATCCTCTAAAGCATCTTAATGTCACGAACATATTTTCCATTACATATTAAGCCTTATTAATATGTTAGTTCATATAATTGTTTTTTATTAGGGAGTAAGACAAACTTCATTTACCAATAAAAATGATTTCAAAGTTTTTTGAGATAAATGTTCAATTGATATTGAGAGTTTTTTCTTTTAGTTTAACTTTTATAATTGACTCGGAGCAACCATGATATTATGAGAGGTTTCATCACTTACTAAAAAGACTAAGGATTTCTATTTTAGTTTTAGTTATAGTTTTATCTGTAAACATGGTTCGAGACATAGCGAGTGGTAGGTTTTGTTTGACGATAATATTCTACCGCTCGCTTTTTTTATTTTGAACTACAATGTTCAACAACCCCTATTTAATCCTCACCCATCCCCTCCAAAAACTGATTAAAAGAGGTTAGGGCGCAACGCAATATCCAGTAGGTGAGCTGTTCTTCTTGTGGTGCTTTCTCTTCTAACTTATTAACGATAAGTAGCGCTTCATCAATTTTCTCTTCTTTGATGGCGGTAATTAGATTATCAGGAATTATCCACTCTATGCCGGCATTTTGTAGCTTTAGTTGCTCCTTGAGAATGACAACAGTTAAAAAGCAGTGTGCTAAAAATCGACTCTTTTCTTGAATATCGGGAATCACTTTTGCTTGTTGAACTGCACTTGTTAATAACGCTTCATAGTTTTTGACCGCTTGAAGTGAGACGTGATTCGCTAACTGAGAAAATTGTTGCATTATATCTTGTTGGAACCGTATCATTTTGCGCTCATTAGAGGTCGGACGAATAATATTGAATATTAATAATATAATGCCG